>JALZLC010000296.1 GCA_030858885.1 Actinomycetota bacterium | reverse complement strand
GGTGGCCATTCAGAACGGATGGCGCTCGATCCGATCGGGCAGGAGCCGCAACCGGCCGATGCGGTCGACAGCAAACGTCCGCTCCCCGGCCCGCAGGTGACAGTAGCCGCGCAGCAGGTCATCGCGGAAGGACCAGGGGTCCACCACCCGATCGGTGGCAGCACCACCGCGCGATGACGCGAAGTACTCCAGGCGCACCTGGCGCCCTTCCACCACCGCCCGGTCGAGCAACCCACGGATGGCCCGTGGACCGACCGCGTCCTCCGCGGTGCCGGGCAGCGCCGGCTCCTCGCGAACGGCGGTGACGGCCACGTCATCAGCCAACGACAGTCCAGCCGCACGCAGCGCCGCACTGACAGCCCGGTCAGAGCGCTGTGACACGGCGACCGTCGGGGCGACCGCGCGCAGTCCCGCCGGCCCAACCGTCAAGGCGCGATCCAGGGTGGCCGCCAGCGCTGCCACGACGACACAGTGGACCGCTTCCACCTCCAAAGCACCGTTGTCGCGGTCACCGCCAATGTCGACGGGCAGATCCAAGGTCAGGTCCAGCCAGCCGCGGCGCGCCTCCTCGGTGGCGTGCACCACGCCGTCGTCGGACACGCCAACCATCGCGCGGACCTGGAGCCAGTCAAGCGGTGGCGGCAGCGTGCCGTGGCCCCACCACCCACGCCCCAGCAGGTCCTCGACGTCGGCCGGACCTTCCTGTGCCAGGCGCACGAAGGCCGTCCGCGCGCCCTCGGGGGCGCGGTCGAGGGTTGTGCGCACGGTGCCGTACGCCTGCAGCAGCTCGCGCAGCCGGCGCGCCGCGAGTGCGGAGTTGGCCGGCGGGTCGTCGATGCCGAGAAGCCGCAGCGCCTGGCGCACGTCGTCGGAGCGCAGCTTGTCCACCCCAGCCATCGGTCACGTCCCCCGCGGAGGTATGCCACTGTGCTCCTGGTCAAAGTCCTCGGCCTCAGCGTCGTCAATCTCAACGTCCTGGGCGACCTGGGAGAACAGCGCGTCCACGAACGCGTCCGGGTCGAAGTCGGCCAAGTCCTCGACGTCCTCGCCCAGGCCGACGAGCTTCACCGGCAGCCCGAGCTGGCGTTGGATCGCGATGACAATGCCTCCCTTGGCAGTGCCGTCGAGCTTGGTCAGCACCACCCCGGTGACGGCCACGGCCTCGGTGAACGCCTTGGCCTGCGCCAGCCCGTTCTGCCCGGTGGTCGCGTCGAGCACCAGCAGCACCTCGTCACAAGGCCCGGCGTCGCGCTCGAGCACCCGTTTGACCTTGGACAGCTCGTCCATCAGCGCTCGCTTGTTCTGCAGCCGACCCGCCGTGTCCACCATCAGCAGATCGGCGCCGTCGGCTTTGGCCGCCTGCCAGCCGTCGAAGGCCACGGCGGCGGGGTCGGCGCCCGACGCCTGCCGCACCACTCGGGCGCCCGAGCGCTCACCCCATAGCTGCAGCTGCTCGGATGCGGCGGCGCGGAAGGTGTCGGCGGCCGCCAGCACCACGGTCTCGCCGGCCGCCCTCGACCGGGCCGCGAGCTTGCCGATGGACGTGGTCTTGCCGGTGCCGTTGACGCCGGTCACCAGCCAGACCGACGGTCCCGACGGGCGTCGATGCAAGGATCGGTCTGCCACCGACAGCTCCAGACGCAGGACCTCCTTGAGCAGGGCCAGCGCCTGATCACCGGTTCGCACACCCTCGGCCCGAGCCCGGTCGCGGAGCCCCTCGACGAGCTCCATCGTCGCATCCACGCCGACGTCAGCGGCGATCAGCGACTCCTCGAGGTCTTCCCAGGCCTCCTCGGTCAGCCCGCGGCGGAAGATCGAGGCGATGTTGCCCCCGAGCGAGCCTCGGGCCCGGCCGAGCCGCAGCTGGAAGCGCTCGCGAGGGGACAACAGGGGCGGCGCCTCGGGCTCGACCACACCGGGCCGGGCGATCTCGGGTGCGGCCGCATCGGCTTCGGCAACATCCGGCGGTCGGGTCGCATCGGGTGCGATGACTCCGGCGTCGGCGGCATCCAGTCCTGCAGCATCAAGCCCAGCGCCAGGGTGGCCGCCGACATCAGGCTCGCGGGCCCGGACGGCGTCCAGCGTCTGGTCGTCCAGTGGCGGGCGCCCGCGGCGCCGGGCGCGCACCAAGCCGACGACCAGCCCCACCAGGAAGACCAGCAGGGTCCCAGCGGTGATCAGAATCTCCAGCAGTTCCATGCCGCCAGTATGCAGGCGGGCCGTGCCTCAACGGGCTGCGGGTACCGCCTCGGTCAGTCGCTGCGACACCACCGCGGATACGCCGTCGGCGCGCATCGTGACGCCGTACAAGCAGTCGGCGATCTCCATCGTGCGCTGCTGATGGGTGATGATGATGACCTGGCTGGTAGAGCGGAAGTCGGTCACCAGGTCAAGAAGCCGCTGCAGGTTGACGTCGTCCAGCGCGGCCTCGACCTCATCGAGCACATAGAAGGGCGATGGCCGCGCGGCGAAGATCGAGAAGAGGACGGCGAGGGCGGTCAGCGAGCGCTCGCCACCGGACAGCAGCGACAGCCGCTTCACCCGCTTGCCCGCCGGGCGGGCTTCGACGTCCACGCCACTGGCGAGCAGATCGTCCGGATCAGTGAGAACCAGTCGGCCCTCGCCGCCGGGAAACAGCCGAGGAAAGATCCGTTCAAAGTGCGCAGCGACGTCGCTGAACGCCACGGCAAAGAGCTCGCGGATGCGCTCGTCCACGGCCTCGATCACGGTCAGCAGGTCGCGCTTGGATGCCCGCAGGTCCTCCAGCTGAGTGGTGAGGAAGCGGTGACGCTCTTCGGACTGCTGGAACTCTTCCAGTGCCAGGGGGTTGATCGTTCCCAGCAGGCCCACCTTGCGGACGAGCCGCTCCTCGTCCTGCGCCAGCTGCTCGGCGCGATGTTCCCCTCCGGCCAGCGGCCCGTCCTCGAGCGTGGCGCGGGCCTGCCGCAGGGCCGCATCCGGATCCACACCGAGGTCGTGGCGCAACCTGCTGGTGGCGGCCTCCAGGTCGTGGCGCAGCGCTTGGCGAGCGAGGTCTTCGAAGTGGCGTTGTTCGCGGACCGCCGCGACCTCCTCGTCGCAGTCACGGATGCTCATCCGCACGACGCCGAGTCGCCGCTGCTGCTCGTCACGGGCCTGTCCCACGAGCTGGCGTTGCTGTGCCGCCTGGAGCGACGACGACTCGGCACGCGCCAGCGCGGCCTCGGCCAGCGCCGCCAGCTTCCCGCAGCGCTCGATGGCGGCCACCCGCCGGCGCCGGCGTTCGTCGCGCTGCGTCAGCGCCAGCTCAATCTCGTCGGCTTCGCGCTGCAGAGCCCCGATGCGCCGGCCGAGCTCCTCCGCCCGCTGGTCGACGGCGGCTGCCGCCAGCCGGGCCTGGACCTCACGTTCGCGGGCGGCGGTCAACTCGTCGTCGAGCCGCTCGGCTTCAAGGTCCGCGCCCGGCTCTTCCTCCACTGGCTCCGCAACGTCCGGCCGGACCGGCGCCGCGTCCACCGCCGACGGAGCCGGCGCCCCATCCTGGAGGGATTCCTCCATGACCTCGAGCGCCGCCAGCCGCTGGCGTCGGGCGGCCACCTCGTGCTCCAGGTCGGCTTGTTGCCCGGTCAGCATCGCCAGCTCGCGCTCGCAGGTCTGCAGCTCCTTACCAAGTCGCCTCAACCGTTCAGCCGCAGAGGTGATCAGGCTGTCGGACTCCTGCAGTGCCTCGGCCGCCGCATCGAAGCTCCGCTGCGCCGCTGCCAGATGCCGTTCGGCTTCGCCGACCGCACCGCGGGCCCCCAGCAGCTCGCCGGCGACCTCGGCCAGCTGCACCTCGGCCTGCTCGGCGGCTGCGCGCGACAGCACTGCGCTGGCGACGGTGGCCGATCCGCCCGACCATCCGCGCGGTCCCGCAACCTCGCCGTCCCTGCTGACGAACGCCAGCTCGGGGAAGCGCTGCGCCAACTGGGCCGCGGTGGCGACGGCCTCGGTGAAGTAGACACCCTGCAGGCCGCGAGCCAAGGCTGCCAGCACTCCCGGTTCCGCGTCCAGCGCCTCCACCAACGGGGTCGCACCCAGGGAAGACAAGTCCGGCGCCGTGGCCGGTTGACCGCCGTCCGGGCCGGCGTCGATCAGCAGCAGCGCCCGCCCGTAGCGCTTGCGACGGACGAATCCGATCGCGGCGGTGGCAGCAGCTGGAGAATCAACGATCAAGGCGTCGCCGAGTGGCCCGAGGCCAGCGGCCACGGCCTTGGCCAATCCATCGGCGACACGAACATGCTCGGCCAGCGGACCGACCACGCCACCGACGGCGCCGGACCGCGCGGCGGCGAGCAGCGCCGAGCTGCCCTCGGTGGCCTCCCCTGAGGCGGTCCGCAAGGCCTCAGCACGAGCCTCCAGAGATGCCCGACGGCGCTCCAAGTCTCGTTCGCGGCTGACTGCGGCGTCCGCATCGCGCCGACGGCCTTCCAGTGCCTGCTCCGCGGCCGCCAGCCGCTCGGCGAGCGCCACCGCCCGGGCATCCAGGCGCTGGATCTCGGCCTGCAGGCTGTCCCGGTCGCTGGTCAGCTCGCCGCGGCGTGCCGCACTCCCGGACACCTGGCTGGCGAGCCGCCCCGCCTCGGCCGCCGCCTGGGCCAGGGTCGACCGCAGCGCCGACACCTCGGCTTCCCAGCGCAGCCGGCGCTCGCGGACCTCGGTGCGGCGCCGCGCCTCGGCGACTGCGGCCTGCTCATGGGCGCGGCGGCGTTGCTCGGCGAGCTGGCGGGCTGCCGCGGCCGACTTCAGAACGTCGCGGACGGTCTGCCGCTCCCCCTCGACCCTGGCGGCCGCCTCCTCGTCGGCCTGCGCCTGGGCCCGGAGCTCGACAGGATCGTGACCAGCGACAGGCTCCTCCACTGCCTCCAGGAGGCCGCGGCGGCGCTCCTCGATCCGCTCACCTAGTCCTCGGAACCGCTCGGTCTGGTTGGCCAGTCGGAAGTGGGTCTGGCCCACTTGCTCGGCCTCGGGTTCCAGGTCGGCCAGCACCTGCTCGATCGCCGCCTCGCTGGCGCGCGCGGCGCGCAGTTGCGCTTCCAGCTGCTGCAGCTGCGTGTCGGACTGCGCCGCCCCAGCCTGGTCGGCGTCCCAGCGGGTGGTCAGCTCGTCCAGCGTCCGCAGCGCCCGGATGGTGCGAACCTCACGCAGCTGCGCTTGCAGCTCGGCGTGCTTGGTCGCCGCCTCGGCCTGGCGCTCCAGGGGCCGCAGGTTGCGCCGCAGTTCGCGCAGCACGTCGGTGAGCCGCTCGACGTGGGCGTCCATCTGGGCCAGCTTGCGGACCGCTCGCTCTTTGCGGCGCCGGTGCTTGAGGATGCCGGCGGCCTCCTCGATGAACGCCCGACGGTCCTCGGGCCGGGAGTTGAGGATCGTGTCGAGCTGGCCCTGTCCGACGATGGTGTGGTTCTCACGCCCGAGCCCGGTGTCGGACAGCAGCTCCTGCACGTCGAGCAGGCGGCAGGCGACCGAGTTGATGGCGTAGTCGTTCTCGCCGGTCGCGAACATCGACCGCGAGACGGTGACCTCGCTGAACTCGATGGGCAGGGTCCCGGACGTGTTGTCGATGGTGATGTCGACGGCGGCTCGCCCAAGGCCGGGCCTGCCTCGCGCTCCGGCGAAGATGACGTCGGACATGGACCCGCCCCGAAGGGTCTTCGCGGAGTGGCTGCCCAACACCCAGGTGAGCGCGTCGACGACGTTGGACTTGCCTGACCCGTTGGGCCCGACGATGACGGTGATGCCGGGCTCGAAGGTCAGTTCCGTCTTCTCGGCGAAGGACTTGAACCCGCGCAGCGTGAGGGAACGGAGGAACACGCCGCGAGTCTAACGAGGGCCTTTGTCCATCCCGGGGAGGCGGCGCATCGCCACGGACACAGCAAAGCGGCCCGTTCAGGCCGCCTTGGTCGGTGCTGCGGTGCGGTTTAGCGGGAGAGCGCGACCTCGACTTCGTCGTCACGTACGGCCTCGGCAAGGCGCTCGTTCTCCGCGCGCGCGCGGTCCAACTCCGCCTGTAACTCGGCTACTCGCGCGCGCAGCGCCGTGACCTCGGCGAGGAGGCGGTAGGGACGGTGATCCCAGGATCCGACGAGCGCCTTCATGCCAACCTCCTGCGTGCCGGTGCGCGACAAGGCAGCGGCTTGGTTGTCGAGTGCAGCGCCACACGTCGGGGCGCTGTGCGATTCACGAATGCACTATAGCCGTTGATCGGGGCTGTTGGCAAGGTCTCCACCGCGCATTCACCGCGCGATTCACCACGCCGACTGGCCCCCGTTGTTGCCTGGCTACGCTGGGCAAATGCTCGTGCTACGCCGCCTGCTGGCCGCTGGCTCCGCCTTCGGCGCCTTGATCGGCGCGGCCGCCGTCTGGGTCGCCTCGCGCCCCCGTCCGGACCTTGACCAGCCGACCGTGCCCGACCCGCCACCGGGCCTACCCCCCGCCCGGATCGTGGCGGTTCCGGGCCACGGCGAGCTGTTCGTCCGCGAAGCCGGTCCCGTTGACGGGCCTGTAATCGTTCTGCTCCACGGGTGGATCTATCCGGCGGACCTGACCTGGTGGACCTGCTACGGGCCGCTGGCGGCCAACGCCCGCGTGATCGCGCTGGACTACCGAGGGCACGGTCGCGGTCCCCGACCTGCCAAGCCGTTCCGTCTCGCCGACGCGGCCGATGACGTGGCTGCGCTGCTGCGCCACCTTGACGTCGCCCCCGCCGTGGCGGTCGGTTACTCGATGGGTGGTCCGGTTGCGCAGCTGCTGTGGCAACGCCATCCCGATGTAGTGCGAGGTCTGGTGCTGTGCGCCACCAGTTCGACGTGGACCGCGAGTCCGCGCATGCGGTGGGGATGGCGGCTCATCGGCATCTTCCAGGTGCTGCTGCGGGTCATTCCGCGCCACTGGTGGGAGCGGCTGTACTACGCCCAGGCCACCGGTCAGCTGCCGGTGCCGATCTCTCAGATGATCAACCCCGACACCCCCCGCGAGCTCCTCCAGTTGCTGCCCTGGATCATCGCCGAGCTCGATCGCGGCAGCGCCGAGGACGTCGCCGAGGCAGGGCGCGAACTCAGCCGCTACGACGCTCGCGGTTGGCTGCCGACCGTCGATGTGCCCGCTGCGGTGCTGGTGACGACCCGCGACAGCCTGGTGCCGGTGGACCATCAGCGCGACCTGGCCGCCCGGATTCCTCTTGCGCGAACATTTGACGTGGACGGCGACCACGACGTGGTGATCGCCCAACCAGAGATCTTCGTGCCGCAGCTGCTGGCGGCCGTGCGCGCCGTGCTCGACGCCAGCTGAGCCATCCACATTGAGGTCCTCACCCTCGAGGGCCCCCGCACCGGCGCCGTCTGGGCATAGCCTCCGTGCCCACACATCCGCCCAATCCACCAGCCGTGCCGGACGCCGGCGGCCAGCCACTGGCCCGGAGAACCGCCGACTGGCCCGGGTGAAAGGGGTCGACCACCATGGTCTACGCAGTTGATCCGCGCGTCGACGACTACATCGACGCGCTGCCGGACTGGCAGCAAGCCATCTGCCAACAGGTCCGGGAGTTAGTGCACGCCGCCGACCCCGCCGTAGCCGAGACCATCAAGTTCAAAGTCCGTCCGTACTTTGTGCTGGAGGGCAACATCTGCGCCTTGTTGGCCGCAAAAGACCATGTCAACGTGTTCCTCTACGACGGCGCGATCGTGCCCGATCCTGCGGGGATCATCACCGGTGGCCACGACAACACAACCGCCCGCACCGTCGCCTTCCGCCGGGGCGAGCCGATTAACGCAGACGCCCTCACCGCAATGTTCAAGCACATCATCGCCAACAACCGCGCCGGAGGATGGCGCAAGATCAAGCACGACCAGTAGCAGCGCCGCGGCCTCAGGGGTGACGCACCCGAAGGAAGC
>JALZLC010000325.1 GCA_030858885.1 Actinomycetota bacterium | reverse complement strand
AGCACCGACTACGCCCTGGCGACGCTGGACCAGCGACCACTGACGCGCGCGGTGGTGGAGGCCGAGCTGCCGGTCGGCGAGCCGGTCATCCAGCTTCGCTCCGACCAGGGCACCTTTTACCTACGGGTCTACCGGGGGTCGTTCCGCGGCCCATGACACGGCGGCAGGGCTTCGGCGCGGTCAGGCTCTCGGTACGGTCAGGCGCGACCGGGTCGGTCATGGCTACCGGGGCCGCCGCTTCACCGCCAGCTGGTTGCGTGGCCGGTGGGCGATCGACAAGAAGGCGAAGGCACTGGCGATCAGGCCGCCGTCGCGCAGCCGGACGGCCTGCAACGTGCCGGGCGCACCGACGACGCCCACTCCAACAGCCCGGCCGCGAGACGCTGGTTGCCAGCACCAGTCGGCGCGACGTCAAGGGACTCGCTTGCTCGAGTTGCACGGTGAAGGTGTCGCCGTCGGCGCTCGCGGACAGCACGCGGTCGGTGATGATCCGTACCGACCCGTAGCGGGCGAGGTCGCGGTGGGCCGCATCTCGCATGTCCCCAGGTGAGGCGGGATCCCGGCCGAGATAGCCGTGGCTGGAGCGCACCCACCGATTCCGGTACTCCCCGCTGTCCACCACGACGGCGGAACGACGATGACGGGCCAGCCAGGTGGCGGCGCTCAAGCCGGCCGGGCCTCCCCCGATGATGGTGGCGTCGCTGTCGACCCGCATCGTGGCGCTCTACCCCACCCGTTGGCGGCGGCAGCCGGCGACTGTTCGATCAGCGCCGGCTGCCGCACCGTTCGACCCTAAACGATTCCGCCCCGAAAGATAAAGTCGGGGGGCAGCCAGGACCCCCTATTGGGGGAAGTGCTTACACCGATTCGGTCCGCCCGCGGTTGCGACGGCGTGGCTCCGGGCTCTCGGCCCAGCCACCATGTGCCGCGCAGGTGGCGTTGGGGTTGTAGCGCGACAACAGGGCCGAGCATTGCGGGTGCGCGCACTTGCGGTTGCTGGCGTACTGATCGAGCGGCTTGCCGCCGTCCAGCGCCATCGCCCGTTCAACGCGCCGTCGGGGGGTTGCACCTTGTCTCGTCACGCAGGGCCTCCTTGAAGGAAGGGGCGGAATGCAGCGACGGGGTCAAGGCCGACTGGTGGGAGAGACATACCCCCCAATTGGTGACGGCTAACGCCGTGCATCGAACCGCCGGGAGCGGGTACGTCGAGGCCCATGGTCACTGAAGATCTTGACGTCATCCGCGCCGCCTTGGACGAGGCAACGTCCGTGGACGCCAGCCGCATCCAGCTGGAGAGCGACGACGACGGTGGGGTGGTCCTGCGCGGAGCCGTCGCCACCGCTGAGCAGGCCTCGGCGGCAAGCCTCGTCGTCGAGGAGTACGCCGACGCCGTGCGCAACCTGCTGGGGGTCGACCACAACCTGCGGGAAACGGCCGGCGTCGATGCGCCGAGCGAGGGAGACTGGACGGGTACGGCCGCTGCCGGGTCTGACGACCCCGAACGGGCAACCGAGAGGGCAACCGGCGAGATGGGCGGTGAGATCGTCACCGACGTCCAAGAGTCCCTGGACGAGAACGTGGCCTGGGAGCCGCCGGACGAGCCGGTGATGGTGCCCAGTGCTGGTGAGGAACGTGGGAGGCTTGACCATCCGTCAAGCGTTGAGGAACCGGCCGGGGCCGGTCCGCTGAGCGAGGAAGAGGCCGACGCGACGACGCCTTCGCTGCCGGAGCTGTCAGCTGAGGAGTTGGCGCGCAGCGCGCGCCCCGACCACGATCAGGAGGAACACCACTGATGGACGCCGACAGGGCGCGTGCGCAACTGACTGAGGAGCGCGAGCGCCTGCGCTCGACGCTGGAGGCCGTCGAAGCCGGTCTTGCGGCGCAGAATGAATCGGTCACCGAGCTGGCGAACTACGACCAGCATCCGGCCGATGCGGCCAGCGACACCTTCGAGCGGAGCAAGGACCAGGCCATCGGCGACTCGGTGGAGGTCAGCCTTGCCGAGATCGACGCCGCGCTCCGGCGGATCGACGACGGCACCTACGGGCGCTGCGAGTTTGACGGCGAACCCATCCCCGACGAGCGGCTCAAGGCCGTGCCCGCCACCCGCTACTGCGTGAACCATCAGCCCGACGGACCGGGTTGACCCCACGGCGGTGGTCACGCGGTTGCCGTAGGCCGCTCCTCAACCGTCGCCGCCTCCGTCGAGCAGACGGGACAAGTCGGTAGCGCCGTCTGGCCGGCTGAAGGATCACCGTAGAACCAGCGGGCACAGGTGCTGCAGTACGCCCAACGATCTGACATCGCTTGCTGCCTCCCCTGGCGGTTCGCGCCTGGTGTCGTGTCACCCGCCTGGGTCCGGGGGAGGCATCACGACCCTGCCACCGCGTGTTGCGGCTGGATGATCACTGTGGCGTCGTTGCGCGACGCTGTCAACCAAGGACCGAGCGATCATGGCGGTCGCACACGGCAAGACCCGCCACCCTTCAAGGATGGCGGGCCCTTCCTGCCGTCGTAGCTCAGCGCTGCGAGTCGTCGCGCTGCGAGTCGTCGACGTCGATCTCTTCGCGGCGGACTTCCTCGGAGACCTGGGCCTCGTCGGTGGTCACGTCCTTGTCGAGTCGGATCCGCTCCTTGGGAACGGCCTGCTTCTCAACGACCGGAACCTCCTCGGACAGCGTCATCTCGTGCTCTTCTTCTGAGATGGCCGGACCGGAGGTGGCATCGCCGACGTTGGCGTCGGTGATCGGCTCGCGCTCGATGCTGACCTCTTCGCGCTGCACCGGCACGGTCTGCGTGACGTTCTCGGTGACGATGTGCTTGCGCAGCCTGGCCCTGCCGGTCTCCCGCTTCTCGGTGCCGACATCGAGTCGCTCCTCCGAACGGGTCATCGCATCGTCGGTGGTGAGGCCGGAGGTGTCCCGGCCGACGGCGGTGTCCTGGACGTCGTCGTACACGCCGTCGCCGTCCACGTCCTCGCGGTCGGTGCCGCGCGGCACCGGCTGCGTGCCCGTCGTGCCCTGGCCGCCGGCCGAGTAGTACTCGAACAGGCGCTGCTCCTCCGGAGCGGTGAGCTCCTCGTCGTTCTCCACGCGCGGCGCGTCCTTGATGAACGACTTGGTGTACGGCACAGCGACCTCGTCGCCGCGCAGCTCGGCCGCGTCGAGCGGGAAGAAGCTGGCGCCACCGCCGAACATGCCCGTGGTGACGGTGGCGAACGTGCCGCCGCCGCCGTCGGTGGACTCGTAGACGTCCGCGATCTTGCCGATGCTCTCGCCCTCGGGGCCGACGACGCTCTTGCCGGTGAGGCTGCCGAGGCTGTTGCTGTCGATCATGGAGTCTCCTCTGGGTCATGGTGGTGCTCGGGGGGTTCGCTGACG
>JALZLC010000314.1 GCA_030858885.1 Actinomycetota bacterium | reverse complement strand
CCTGCAGGAGCACCGCCATCCGTTCCATGCCCATGCCGGTGTCGACGTTGCGCTGCGGCAGTTCGCGCAGGACGTTGCCGTCGTCGTCCTGCTCGTACTGCATGAAGACCAGGTTCCAGAATTCCATGTAGCGCGACTCGTCGACGGCGGGGCCGCCCTCGAGGCCGTAGTCGCGGCCGCGGTCGTAGAACAGCTCGCTGGAAGGGCCGCACGGGCCCGCGGTCCCCGTGGACCAGAAGTTGTCGGCCTTGCCGCGGCGCACGATCCGAGCGGCCGGCAGATCCGTCTCGCTCAGCCACAGCTGCTCGGCCTCGTCGTCGTCGGTGTAGATCGTGGCCCACACGCGTTCGGGGTCGAAGCCGAAGCCCTGAGTCGACAGCTCCCAGGCCCAGCGGATCGCCTCGCGCTTGAAGTAGTCGCCGAAGCTGAAGTTGCCCAGCATCTCCAAGAAGGTGAGGTGGCGGGTGGTCTTGCCGATGTTCTCGATGTCGTCCTGCTTGCCGCTGATGCGCACGCATTTCTGCACGCTGGCGGCGCGCGGGTGCTGCGGAGTTGCGTCGCCGCGGAAGAACGGCACGAACTGCACCATCCCGGCAACGGTCAGCAGAAGGCTGGGGTCGTTGGGGATCAGCGACGATGACGGCCAGACGCGGTGATCGTGCTGCCGGAAGAAGTCGGTGAAGGTGCGGCGAATCTCCGCCGACGGCAGTCCGCCCATCAGCCGGCGTCCGGTGGTGGGTGCACGCGGTACACCGCTCGCAGCTCGGCCTCCTTGGCGGCGGCGGCGGCTCGTCCCTGGTCGATCGCCAGGCTGAGACGGCTGCGCGTGTCACCCGCGCGCGCGGCCGCCGCGTTGGCCAGCGCCTCGGGCCGCAGCCTGCGCTGGGTGGCCTCGACCTTGCGCACGGCGTAGACGCCAAGGGCCACGCCGGCGCCCAGCCCGATCATCCCGAAGAACAGTCGCTTGAACACCGGATCAGTCCGTGACCTTGCGCGCGGCCTTGAGCGCCACGCCGGTGCCGGTAGTGAAGGCGATCGCCTTGATCAGCGGGTTGGCCACGGCGCTGTGCACCACGTCGGCGATGTTCTCGGCAGTACCGGAGATGCGCTGCACGCTGGCCACCACCGTGTCGAGGCGGGCCAGCTCGGTGTTCACGCCGGCCACCGTCTCGTTGACGCCGCCGAGTAGCGGGACGGTCTGATCGGTAATCCGCTCCACCGTGTCGGTCAGCTCGCGTACCGTGCCGATCAGCGTCAGCAGCAGCGCCATCAGGCCGAGGGCGGCGGCACCGACGGCGACGGCGACGATGATGGCAGCCACGCCCAGCAGGCTCGCGTCGAACAGCAGGCCGGCCGCCACGAACGCGGCGGCCACCACCAGCACGACCACGACGGCGACAAGCACCCCACGAGACCTCATGCACCTTCCCCTTCCGCATCGCCGGTAGATCGCCCCGTGCGGCACCGGATGGCGTCAGACTAGCCCAGCTCAGGGCACCCGCAGGCGGTCGTGGCGGTCAGGCTCGCAGCACTGCCGGCGGACGCAGGGCACAGGCGACGTGAACGGGTAGCGCCAGCTTCGGGTGGTCCGCCACGGTTAGCTCGTCGTCGAGGCCCAGTGCCACCGCGGGGCGACCGGGAAGCAGCAGCGAGGCACCGCAGCGATGCAGCACCCACACCGTTCCAGCGCCCCGGCGCAACCACCAGCCCGCAACCTGCTCGTCGTCGAAGATGGCCACCAGCGCCGGCGGCACCTCCACCACTCCGCCGGCCGGCACCGGCCCGACGACGACGCAGACGTCAGGGCGCCGCGCAGAGTCTGGGTTGGCCGCCACCCGCACGACCAGCTCCGTGGAGGTCCAACCACCCATCTCGGCCGCTGCCGGCGCCAGGGCCCGTGCCAGGCGAGCGGCACGGATCGCCAGCTGGGGGCGCAGCTCGCGGTTGCGCCGCAGCTCCCCACGGTCCAGCGCCCAGCTCCCTCGCAGGGACAGGCGGGCGACGTCGGCAGCGGTCATCGGCATGGCAGGCTCCGTTGGACTGGGCGGAGCGCCGACGCTACGCGGCACGACGAACCGCGGCCCGTTGGTCCCCCGCGACCTGTGGACACCCAGCTGGTCAAACGCGGCGGGCCAGCACCACCCACAGCGTGCGGCACAGGATCTGCAGGTCCTGGATCGGCGACCAGTTCACCAGGTACTGCAGGTCATGGCCCAGCTTGTACTCGGGATCGGTGTGGTAGCGACCATGGATCTGCGCCAGACCGGTGATGCCGGGAGGGATCTCGTGGCGCCGGGAGTAGCCCGGGATCAGCGCCTCGAACTGAGCGGTCAGCTCGGGACGCTCCGGTCGCGGCCCGACCACCGACATCTGGCCGCGCAGCAC
>JALZLC010000312.1 GCA_030858885.1 Actinomycetota bacterium | reverse complement strand
GGCCTGCAAGCGGCTGGCCGAGGCCGGCGCCGACGTGGTCGGGCTCAACTGCATCCGCGGTCCGCGCACGATGCTGCCGCTGCTGGCCTCCATCGTCGAGTCGGTGGACGTACCCGTCGCCGCCCTGCCCGTGCCGTACCGCACCAGCGAGCACCATCCCAGCTTCCAGTCGTTGCGCGATCCGCACTACGACGACTTTCCCGGCGACCGGCCCTTCCCGACCGGGCTAGACCCGTTCACCTGCAACCGCTACGAGATCGCCGACTTTGCTCGTGCCGCCCGCGACCTGGGCGTGGCGTACTTCGGGGTGTGCTGCGGCGCTGGCCCGCACCACATCCGCAGCATGGCCGAGGCCCTAGGTCGCACCCCGCCGGCGGCGCACTACAGCGCCGACATGTCCAAGCACGCATTCCTCGGCTCCGACGCCGCACTGCGCGAGCACAACCTGGCCTACGGCCGCGACTACTGAGCCCGCCCTGTAGCCGTCGAATGGTGTGCGGTGGCGCGCTGATTCGGTGCGCTACCGCCTCCGGCTGCATGAGCGCAGTCCTTGACGGTCGGGGCCATAGCCCGCAGACTGTTGCGTTATAAGCGCCACGTTTCACTATGAGCAACCGGAGCTGGCCGATGCGGTCCAGAGCGCAAGTCGTGGTCATCGGTTGCGGCGTCGTCGGCGCCAGCACCGCGTATCACCTGACGCGGCTGGGCTGCACCGACCTGCTGGTCCTGGACCAGGGCCCGCTGTTCACCACGGGCGGCTCCTCCTCACATGCACCAGGTCTGGTGTTCCAAACCAACCCCTCCAGGACCATGACGCAGCTGGCGCGCTACACCGTCGAGCTGTATCAGGGCCTGGAGCTGGACGCGCAGCCTTGTTACCACCCGGTGGGCGGGATCGAGGTCGCCGCTACGCCCGAGCGCTGGCACGACCTCAAACGCAAGCACGGGCTGGCGAAATCCTGGGGGGTGGAGGCAGAACTCATCTCGCCCCGCGAGGTCGTCGAGCGCATCCCGCTCGTTGACGCCGAGCGCATCCACGGCGGGCTGATGGTGGGTTCCGACGGCATCGCCAAGTCCCTGCGGGCCATCGAGGCGATGGGCCGTGCCGCCGAATCCCGGGGCGCGCAGTTCGAGGGTGAGACGCAGGTCACCGGCTTCGACGTCGCCGACGGGCGGGTGCGGGGGGTGCAGACCACCAGGGGCAACGTCGAGGCGGAGACGGTCCTGATCTGCGCCGGTATCTGGGGACCGAGGGTCGGTCGCCTGGCCGGGATCTCCATTCCCGTGCAGCCCCTCGGGCACCAGTACGCGCAAACCACCCCGGTCGCTGAGTTGGCTGGCGCGACCCAGGAGGTGACGCACCCGATCTTGCGTCACCAGGACCGCTCGATGTACTTCCGCCAGGTCTTCGACAGCTACGGCGTCGGCTCCTACCAGCACCGCTCGATGCCGGTCTCCGCCGAGGACATCGCTACCAGCCTCCGAGCCCGGCGCGCGCAATCCGGCGCGGCGCGCTCGGGCGGTAGCGACCAGGCGATCCCCAGCGACTGGCAGCAGATGCCCTCAGTGATGGCGTTCACCGGGGACGACTTCAAACAGCCCTGGCAGGACGCCTGGGAGCTGCTGCCTGCCTTGCGCCAGACGCAGCTGGCCGACGCCATGAACGGGCTGTTCCTGTTCACCGCCGACGGCATGCCGGTGCTGGGTGAGTCCCGTGATGTGCGGGGTCTGTGGGTCGCCGAGGCGGTGTGGGTGACGCACTCAGGCGGGATCGGCAAGGCCATGGCCGAGTGGATCGTCGAGGGCAAGCCCAGCGTCGACCTCCGCGAAGGCGACCTGCACCGGTTCGAGGGCTTCGCGCACAGCCCCGCCTACGTGCGAGCGCGCGGGTCGCAGAACTTCCAGGAGGTCTACGACATCATCCACCCGCTGCAGCCCATGGAGGAGCCGCGCCCGCTGCGCACGAGCCCCTTCTACCCGCGGCAGCAGGACCTGGGCGCCTACTTCCTCGAGGCCTCGGGCTGGGAGCGACCGCATTGGTTCGAGTCCAATATTGGGCTACTCGAGGGCCAGGCACACGACGGCCAGGTCGCCGACGAGCGCGAGCCATGGGCCGCACGCTACTGGTCGCCGATCGTGGCTGCGGAGGCGCGCGCCACGCGCGACACCGCAGCCATATATGACATGACGCCGCTCAAGCGGGTCGAGGTGTCCGGACCCGGGTCGCTGGCCTTGTTGCAGCGGCTGGCGACCGGCGAGATGGACAAGGCCGTCGGCGTTGTGACCTACACGCTGCTGCTCGACGAGCGGGGGGGCATCCGCAGCGACATCACGGTCGCCCGCCTCGGCAGCCAGCGTTTCCAGGTCGGCTGCAACGGACCACTGGACATGGACTGGCTGGAACGTCATCGTCCCGCCGACGGCTCGGTGCACCTGTCTGACATCACCGGGGCCACCTGCTGCATCGGGCTATGGGGGCCGCGAGCGCGTGCGGTGCTCGAGCGCGTCACCAACGACGACGTGTCCAACGATGGCCTGCGGTTCTTCCGGGCCAAGCGCATCGACATCGGAGAGGTTCCGGTCACCGCGCTGCGGCTGTCCTACGTCGGTGAGCTGGGCTGGGAGTTGTACGCACCGACCGAGTACGGCCTGCGGCTGTGGGACCTGCTGTGGGAAGCCGGCAGGCCGTCGGGGCTGGTCGCCGGGGGACGCGGCGCGTTCAACGCCCTGCGCGTCGAGAAGGGGTACCGGTCCTGGGGAACCGACATGTGGGCCGAGCACAACCCCTACGAGGCTGGCCTCGGCTTCGCGGTCCGCATGGACTGCGGCGACTTTGTCGGTCGTGACGCCCTGCTGCGCGCCGGCACGCAGCCGGCTCGCCGGCTGACGTGCCTGGTGCTGGACGACCCCAGCAAGCTCGTGCTGGGCAAGGAGCCGGTGTTGGTCGACGGCAGGGTCGTCGGCTTCGTCACCAGCGCCGCGCATGGCTACAGCGTGGGACAGTCGATCGCCTACGCGTGGCTGCCGACCTCCGTAACCGAGGGCACAGCCAAACTGGAGATCGAGTACTTCGGGCAGCGCTATCCCGCTCGCGTGGCAGCCGAGCCCCTGTTCGATCCGCAGATGCAACGCATGCGGGCCTGAGCTGACGACCGATGACCCCCGACCTGCAGCTGTCGACCGTCCCGCCGCAGGCAGGCGCCTCCGCGCCGGCAGAGGTCCCCTCACCGGCAAGCGCCCCCATGCCAGCAGGCAATGTGCTCGACGGCATCGGCAACACCCCGCTGATCCGCGTTGACGGTGTGTGGGTCAAGCTGGAGTACCTGAACCCGTCGGGGTCGATCAAGGCTCGGATCGCCAAGTACATCGTGGAGCGCGCCGAGGCCGAGGGCCTGCTGCGTCCGGGCGACACGATCGTCGAGGCGTCCAGCGGCAACACCGGCAACGCCTTGGCGATGGTCGCGGCGGTGAAGGGCTATTCCATGCTGGTGGTGATGCCCAAGGGCATGTCCAGTGAGCGGCTGGCCATCTCCAAAGCCTTCGGCGCGGACGTCGAACTGGTCGGTGACTTCCATGTCAACGAGGCGCTGGCCAGGGCGCGCGAGCTCGGGCAGCGGCCCGGCTACTTCGCACCGGCACAGTTCGAGTCGGAGTGGAACGTCGAGGAGAATCGGACATGGCTGGGTCCGGAGATCCTGGCGCAGCTGCCCGCCGGGACGGTGCCCGACGCCCTGGTCATGGGCATCGGCACGGGCGGGACACTGATCGGCGTTGGTCAGGCCTTCCGCAACGTGAACCCGGCCGTCCGGCTGGTCGGTGTGGAGCCCGACGAGTCCTGCACGATCCTGTGCGGAGAGTCAGGCAAGCATCAGGTCGAGGGCATCGCCGACGGCTTCGTCCCCGGCATCATCGAGCGCCACCGCGGCCTCATCGATGAGCTCACCTCCGTGAGCAGCCAGGACAGCCTGGCGGTGATGCGGCGCCTCGCCCGCGACCACGGGCTGTTCGTCGGCCCCAGCTCCGGCGCCCACTACATGGCCGCCGTGGCGTTGGCGGAACGAGAGCCCGGCCTGCGCACCATCGTCACCGTGTTCTGCGACGAGGGCGAGAAGTACTTGAGTGAGCACTTTCGGGCAGCGCAAGACCAGTAAGACCCGATGACGGTCGGGAACGCCGGCCGTGACCATGACGACGTAGGGAGGAACACCCGTTGGCTGTCAACGACCACCCCGGGATCATGCTGTATTCGCGGATCCGCAAGTCCCCGTACTTCTACGCCTCTCGCAAGCACGGCGTGCAGCTGTACAGCACCTACAACCACACCTATCACCCACGCCACTACGGTGACCCCATCGAGGAGTACTGGCACCTGCTCAACGCGGTGACCCTGTGGGACGTCGGCGTCGAAAAGCAGGTCGAGATCACCGGTCCCGACGCCTTCGAGTTCACCAACATGCTGGTGCCCCGAGACCTCACCAAGTGCAAGGTGGGGCAGTGCAAGTACGTCTTCGTCACCGGCGAGGACGGTGGGATCCTCAACGACCCGGTGCTGCTACGGCTGGGTGAGAACCACCTGTGGCTGTCGCTAGCCGACTCCGACATCCTGCTGTGGGCGCGCGGTGTGGCCTACAAGCTCGGCATGAACGTGCAGATCTCCGAGCCCGACGTCGGGCCGATGCAGATCCAGGGTCCAAAGTCCAAAGACGTGATGGTGG
>JALZLC010000294.1 GCA_030858885.1 Actinomycetota bacterium | reverse complement strand
TGCCGGGGATGGCCCGGCCCCCGACACGCTGCGCCAGGCGGTCGACCACGTCGGCGCCACCCAGTTCATCGGCTATGACGAGGTCGCGGCCGACACCCGCCTCGGGGCGCTGCTGACCGCCGAGGGGCTCAGCGGCTCGGCCGAGGAGGGCGACGAGGTCAACGTCGTCCTGCCGCGCACACCGTTCTACGCCGAGGGCGGTGGCCAGCTCGGCGACCACGGCGAGATCGTCACCGACACCGGGCGCCTGCGCGTGGTCGACACCACCGCCCCGTTGCAAGGCCTCACGGTGCACCGGGCAGTGGTGGAGGCCGGCGAGGTGCATCCCGGCCAGGACGCGCACGCGGCCATCGACGTGGCGCGCCGGGCGTCCATCACGCGTGGGCACACCGCGACGCATCTCCTGCACGCCACCGTCAAGGAGGTGCTCGGCGAGCACGCCGCTCAGGCGGGCTCGGCGATCGACGCGGGGCGCTTCCGTTTCGACTTTCCTCACTTCGAGGCGGTCTCAGCCGACCAGCTGGCGCAGGTCGAGACCCTGGTCAACCACCGGGTGGCCGCCGATCCGCGGGTCGAAACGATCCAGACCTCACAGTCCGACGCCCGCGAGATGGGGGCGACCGCGTTGTTCGGGGAGAAGTACGGCGAGCGTGTCCGAGTCGTGCGCATCGGGGACTTCTCCGCCGAGCTGTGCGGCGGCACGCACGTCGCCCACACTGGCGAGGTAGGGCTGTTCACCGTCCTGTCCGAGGGTTCGATCGCGGCCAACGTGCGCCGCATCGAGGCTGTGACCGGGCCGGACGCCTTTGAGTTCCTGTCCGCCGAGCGCCTGGTCGCCGACTCGGTCGCCCGCTTGCTCAACGTCGGCACCGACGAGGTCGTTGACCGGGTGAGCGCGCTGGTGCAACGCCTGCGAGGGTTGGAAAAGGAGCTGACGAGGGCGCGGCAGGACGCGCTGCTGGCGTCCGCGGGTCAGTTGTTGGACGGCGCCGAGCACGTGGGCGGCACCCGGATCATCACCCAGCAGGTTGCTGGAGCCGACCGCGATGGACTCCGCACGCTGGCGCTGGAGCTGCGCAACCGCATGGACAGCGGCGCCGTGGTGCTGGGCGCGGCCTCGGGCGATGGCAAGGCGCAGCTGGTGGCCGCGCTCACCACCGACCTCGTCGGCCGGGGGTTGACCGCCCGGGACCTGCTACAACCGGGCGCCGCCGTGGTCGGTGGTGGGGCGGGCGGCAAGGGGGACATCGCGCAGGCCGGCGGCAAGGACGGCAGCCGCATCGCCGAGGCTTTGGAGGCCGTGCGCCGTGCGGCCCGCGAGCGGCTCGCGTCGTGAGCGGGTGCGCGAGCGGACACCGGTGTCCGAAACCGCGCCCGCGCTTCCGTCGCCGTGTGACTGGGTGCGCGAGCGGACATTGGTGTCCACAACGGCACCCGCTTGCGAGGGGTTGAGCGACGGAGTGCGCACGCTTGGGGTTGACGTGGGCACCGTGCGGGTGGGAGTCGCGCTCAGCGATCCCGCAGGACTCGTCGCCACCCCGTTGACCAGTCTGGATGCGGGTCCCGATCTGGCTGGCCGGTTGGCCGCGCTGGCCGGTGAGTACGCCTGCCAGACTGTGGTCGTCGGCCTGCCGAAGGCCCTCTCGGGCCGAGACACGGCCTCGACGAGAATGGCCCGCGACCTTGCCGCCTCCGTGGCGCAGCAGGGACTCGACGTGCACCTATGGGATGAGCGGCTCAGTTCAGCGCAAGCGGAGCGCGTGCTGCTGTCCGCTGGCCGCCGCCGTGCCCAACGCCGGACGGAGCGCGACCCTGTGGCGGCCGCGATCATCCTGCAAGGCTGGCTCGACGCCACTGCCACCGCGACCGAGGACGGCTGAACGTGACCAGGATGAAGGCGACGCGCCGGTTCTTGGTGGTCCTGTTTGTCCTTGGCCTGCTGCTCGTCGGTAGTCTCGCGGCGGTCAACGCCCTGCTGGGCGATCCGCCCGCAGACCGTACGCAGGAGGCGGTCAGCGTCACGATCCCCAAGGGGCTGGGCGCGAGCGGCGTCGCCGATCTGCTCGCTGGGGAGGGTGTGCTCGACGGGACGTTCATGTTCAACCTCCAGGCGCGGTTCGACGATCGCGCGTCGCGGATCCGGTCGGGGACCTACGAACTCACCCCTGGTATGTCCTACGACGAGATACTGACCGTCCTGACGCGGGTGCCCGAGGAAGCCCCGACCTTCACCGTCACGATTCCTGAAGGTCTCACCGTCGACCAGACCTTGCGGCATATCGCCCAGGCCGACCGCAGCCCGTTCACGGTGCGCCAGCTGCGCAGGGCCCTGCCCCACGTCGCGGTCCCACGGTGGGTGCCGGCCGATCTGCCCGAGGGTGCCGAGGTCTTCGAAGGCCTGCTGTTCCCTGACACCTACGAGTTCCGGCGCAGAGCCCGCCCCGGGGAGCTCATCGCCACACTCATCACTCGCACCCAAGACGTCCTCTCCGGTGTCCAAGGCGCCGAAGGCGTCAGCAACTACGATCTGCTGGTCATGGGCTCCCTGATCGAGCGCGAGGCCCGCCTGCGCCGCGAGCAGCCTAAGATCGCCTCGGTCATGTACAACCGGTTGCAGCAAGACATGCCCCTGCAGATCGACGCCACGGTGCTGTACGCGCTCGGTGAGCATCGCGACCGGGTGCTCAACGCTGACCTTGAGGTCGACAGTCCGTGGAACACCTACCGCCAGCAGGGGCTGCCGCCGACGCCGATCTCTGGCGCAGGGCAGGCCGCCATCACAGCCGCGGCGCAGCCGGCGAACACCGACTTCCTGTACTACGTGGTGGTGGATCCCGACACCGGCCGGCACGCCTTCTCGGCGTCTTACGAAGAGTTCCTGGCCAACAAGGCCCGTGCGCAGGGCGGTTGATCGTTGTCTGCGGCGCGACGGGTATCGCCGTGACGTCACAAAGTGCCGGAACGCGCCTGGTCTACCTGCTGGGACATCCGGTGGCGCACAGCGTGTCGCCGCAGATCCACGCCGCTGCCTTCGCCGCCGCCGGCATCGACGCGGTCTACCTGGCTTGCGATGTGGCCGAAACGCAGTTCGCCGCCGCGGTGACCGGCCTGCGAGCACTGGGTGCCCTGGGCGCCAACGTCACCGTCCCGTACAAGCGGACGGTCCTTAATCTGGTCGACGAGCTGACCCCCGAGGCGCAGGCAGTCGGGGCCGTCAACACCCTGTGGTTTCGCGACGAGCGGCTGTTGGGGGACAACACCGACGCCTCCGGACTCGGCGACGTCCTCGATACCATCGGCTTGCAGTCCGGGGAACAGGTGCTGCTGTTGGGCGCCGGCGGCGCGGCGCGGGCGGCGGCGGTGGCGCTCGGGCGCCGCCGGGCCAGCGTTGAGGTCGTCGCCCGCCGGGAGCAAGCAGCCGCGGAGGTGGCGGCTCTGGCGACGGGTGCGGGTGCCACGTCAACCGTCGTCGCCCACCCACGCCTCGTCGTCAACGCCACACCGCTTGGCCTGCATGGCGAGTCGCTGCCGCAGCGCTTCATGGACTTGTCCGCCGGCCAGGTGGCGTTGGACCTGGTCTATGCCGCCACCGCCACCCCGTTCGTCGCCGCTGCCCGCGCCGCCGGGGCGCAGGCGCTGGACGGCCGGGGAATGCTGGTCGCGCAGGCGGCCCGCTCGTTCCAGCGCTGGACCGGACGGATGCCGTCGCGCGCCGTGATGGAGGCCGCGGCCGCCGCGGCGCTGCAGCGCTGACGGTCCTCCTGGTGCGATGAACGTCGCTTTGCCCGTCAAGTTCCGAGCCGCTTGTGCCGACGACAACTCCCGACGCGTGCGCGCGCTGCGAACGGGAGCCAGCACCATGACGGAAACCAAGTCCCAGCGTCTCACTGGGCTGCTCAGTGACTTC
Source organism: Actinomycetota bacterium (assembly GCA_030858885.1). The sequence continues at coordinate 24 of JALZLC010000294.1, read as the reverse complement.
ATCCGCTCCTCGCCTGACGTCGAG
>JALZLC010000291.1 GCA_030858885.1 Actinomycetota bacterium | reverse complement strand
CGCGGGAGTGGCGCGGATCCGCAGTGGCGCTTCCAGCAGCCGCGCCCGCTCTTGTGGCCACGCGACGACGTCCAACGCACCGCCGAGCAACGCGCTGCGCACCGCCGCCTGGTCGGCGGGGCCGTCGGTCACCACCACCGTCGCCACGCCCGGCCGCAGGCCTGCCGCGACCGTCAGCACCGGCATCAGCGGTCCGTCGTCACCGACCACCTGCCAGCCGGCCTCGCCCTCGACGAAGGCGGCGACCTCCTCGCCGAGCGCGCCGGGCAATTCGACGCGAACCGGCAGGTCCTCCAGACGCCGCATCCCGACTCCGAACGCCATGGCTCCCCGGCGGGGAACGCGAGTTCGACGGCGACGCTATGGCCGGGCGGGCAGCGACGTGCCGAGAATCTGGGCATTGCTGTGGACGGCTTGCGGCCCCGCTGCCGGATCACACCGTCGCGCTACCCTGCGCTCCATGGCGGAACCCGAGGTAGCGGCGGCAATTTCCCCGCCTGCGCGCCGCCCGTCGCGGCAGGCCGCCTTCTTCGATCTCGACAAGACGGTGGTCGCCAAGTCCCCGACCCTTGCCCTCGGCCGACCGCTGTACAACGAGGGGCTCATCACGCCCTCGGTGGTCCTCAAAGGCGCCTACGGCCAGCTGATCCTGCGGTTTCTGGGGGCCAGCGCCGGACGGATGGAGCGAGCCCGTGTCTTGCTGCTGGAGCTGACACGCGGCTGGGATGCCGAGCGCGTGCAGCGCCTCGTCCGCGAGACGATCCAGGAGACCATCGCCCCGCTGATCTACGCCGAGGCGCTGGACCTGTTCGACGACCACCGGCGGGCCGGCCACGACCTGTACCTGGTGTCGTCATCGGGCATCGAGGTCGTCAAGCCGCTGGCCGAGTATCTCGGCGTGGCCCATGTCCTGGCGACGCGGCCGGGCATCGACGCCGACGGCAGGTACGACGGCACCTTGGACTTCTACTGCTACGGCGAGGACAAGGCCGTTGCCATCCGTGCCGAGGCCGCGGCTCGCGGCATCGACTTGGGGGCCAGCTACGCCTACTCCGACTCCGTGACCGACCTGCCGATGCTGGAGGCGGTCGGCCATCCCGTCGTCGTCAACCCTGACCGCTCGCTGCGCCGTATCGGCCAGGAGCGCGGCTGGGACTGCAGCGACTTTCGGCGTCCGGAGGCCTTGCGCAGCCGCTTCACGCTGACCCTGCCGACGGGCGCGATGATGGCCAACGCGGTGGGGGCGGTCGCGCTCGCCGGTTACTTGGTCTACCAGTGGTTCCCCCAGCGCCGGCCCGAGCCCGGAGCCGGCCGGTGAGCGACGTGGCGATGGACCTGGATCGTGCGCGCGAGCAAGCGGCCGCGGCGCTGCGGCGTCTCGGCCACGCCGTGGTGGGTCACGAGGCGGACGCTGCCCTGCTGGTGCGGATCGCCGAGCTGGCCGACGCGACCGCCGCAGGCGTGGAAACCCAGACCGCGCGCAGCCGCCCCGTCGAGGTGATGAAGCGGCGCCTGTGGGAGCGGCCGCCCGCCGATGGCGCACCAATGAGCCACTTCCCCGAGTGCGTCGTCTCCGGCCAGGCCAACCCGATGGGCATCGGCATCCACGTTCGCCGCGACGGCGAGGAGGCGGTCGCCGAGTTCAACCTCGGCCCGGCGTTCGAAGGCGCACCGGGCCGCGCCCACGGCGGCATCGTGGCGGCGGTCTTCGACGACGTGATGGGTTACGTCTTGGTGGTGCACCGCGTCCCTGCGTTCACCGGCAGGCTGACGGTCAGCTACCGGGCGCCGGTGCCGGTCGGGTTGGACGTCTCGGTGCGCGCCCGGCTGCGCGATCGGTCCGGGCGCAAGCTGTTCATGGTCGCCGAGATGACCCACGGCGACGAGGTGATCTGCGACGCCGAGGGCTTGTTCATCACCATTCCGCCCGAGCGTCTGGGCCTGCCGCCCGACGCCGCCGAGGTTGACGACGCCGAGCGCCCGTGGCGATGAGCTAGTCGAAGCGGTGGCGCAGCGCCATGACGACGTCGATGTAGTTCTTGGTGTCGTCGTACAGGCCGTTGATTCGCACTGAGCGCAGTCCCTGGTAGTAGCCGGCCAACACCTTCTCGGGGTCGCCGCCGGTCAACGTCCACAGGTGTGAGACGAACGCGGTGCCGGCCAGGACGTTGTCCTCGGGATCGGACAGATCCAGCGACCTGCCGACCAGATAGCGGCCGACGAACTCGCCCGTGGAGGGCAGGACCTGCATCGTGCCGACCGCTCCGGCGCTGGACACGACGTCGTTGTTCCAGCCGGACTCCATGTAGGCGATCGCCTTGATGAACCGCGGGTGGAAACCGTACTGGCGCGCCGTGGAGTCGATGATCGCGCCAATCTGCTCGCGGCTGGTCGGCGTGGCCGAGGCCACCGCCGAGCGCACGGCGGTCGCGCCTGGAATGCGCAGGCGCTGTCCTTCATAGATCCAGTGGTAGCTGCTCAGGTCGTTCGCGCGGGCGATTCGGCGCAGCCCAACGCCGTAGTGGGCAGAGATGGCGCCCAGCGTCTGGCCGGACTTGACCGTATGCACGACAGCGGCCGCGGCGCCACCGCCGCCCGTCGCCCCGGATGGCAGGCGCAATTGCGCTCCGGCGCGGATGAAGTGGATGTCTTGAATGCGATTGGCGGCAGCCAGCGACGACACCGAGACGCCGTGTCGCGCGGCGATGCCGGACAGCGTTTCGCCGGGTCGAACGGTGTAGCCGGCACTGCCGGCTGCGGTCAAGGCCAACATGGTCGTCAACGCCGTCACGACCCGCACAGCTGCGGGCACACGACGGCCGACCGGATGGTGGAATGGCATGGGGAAGACCTCCGGTGGGCGATATGGGCCCGGGACCGTCATCTCGACGCACCGGGAGCAAACAACCCTAGTGAATCGCACCAACAGTCGTCAATGCCCGTATAGTCCGTTTCCGCTGCCCCGTCCACCGGCCGCCGCGGCGGTCGAGGCCGCGGACCGCGATCGGCGTTCAGTAATAGTCGCGGTGGTAACGGATGGCGTCGGCTGCCTCGTCGACCTCGATCCAGCTGCTGCGGGGCAGATCGGTCCAGCGCCGCCCCCCGGCGGTGTAGGACACCCCCCACTCCACGGCCAGGCTCAGGCCGTCCTCCGACTCGAGGATGCGCTTGGTGCTGACGTCGATGTTGTCGCGCGCTTCCAGCCAGTCCTTGAGGTAGGCCTGGATCAGCAGGTCGGTCTCGTGCGGCGGGTTGTGCGGCTCCAGCCACGTCGCGTCCGCCGTGTACAGGTCAAGCAGCGCGTCGGCGTCCTTGCGTTCGAACGCCGCGCTGAACTCCTCCCACAGCTGCCTGGCCCGCCCCATCGCCCCTCCATCGCCGACGCTCGGTGGCGGTCACGATACCGGCAGCCGGAACGTTCGAGCGAACCTGGCACCCGGCGAGATCTACAGGTACTGGCCCATGCCGGTGGGCTGGTTCCCGTGCGGGGGTTCGGGCTGGGCTCCCGGCGGCAGGCCACGCTGGCGCATCTGCTCGAACTGCTGGCGTGCCTGCAGCTGCTGGTTGAACATCGCCGCCTGGATCCCCTGGAACAGGCCCTCCAGCCAGCCGACCAGCTGCGCCTGCGCTACCAGGATCTCGGACTCGGTGGGCGTGCCTTCCTCGAATGGCAGCGACAGCGCCCCCAGCTCGTCCTGGAGGTCGGCGGGCAGGATCTCGCACAGCTCGTGCAGCGCGCGCTCATGCACGGTGCGCAGGCGATCACGCCCAGCCTGGTCCGGCGCCGCCCGACGCACCTCGCCTTGCAGCTCGCGCAGCATCACCGCGATGCGCATGAGCTTGCCGGGTTCGCTGATGGCCGAGCCGTCCTGCTCGTCCGTCGGTTGCTGGGGCACCACTTCCACGTCGTCGGTCATGACGGCACCCTAGAACAATGCCGAGGCAAGCCTGGGTCGCCAGGCGCGCACCAGGTCGCTGTCATCTCCCAGGACCGCAAACAGCTCGAGGACCGCGATGCGGGCGTCGTCGCGGGTGTTCGGATCACCCACCGCAGCGATCAGCACCTCCAGCGCCTCCTCGGATTGTCCGGTGGCCGCCAGCGAGCGGCCCAGACGCAGCCGCGGCTCACCGCCCGCCGTCGCCCTCTGGCGCAGCTCATCGATGTCGTCGCCCGCAGCCTCACGCAGGTGCAGCTCGGCCAGCAGCCGGCGCGCCGCGGGATCCGCAGGCAGCAGCTGCAGCAGCCGAGCCGCCTCGTCGGTGTCACCGCGATCCGCGAGCAACGTTGCCAAGCCGACGGCGGCGACCGGGTGGTCAGCCTGCTCGGCAAGCGCCTGGCGCAGCAGCGCCTCGCGTTGGTCCGCAGCGGCTTCGGCCGCCTGTGCGGCGAGCCGGTCGGCGGCGCTGGGCGCCAGTGCCTCGAAGAACTTGGCGACCATCGCCTCGGGCTGCAGGCCGGTGAACTCGGCGGCCACCTGCCCGTCGCGGAAGGCCTTGACGGCAGGGATGCCCTGGATCCGGTAGCGCCGGGCGACATCGGGATTGGCATCGACGTCGACCTTGACGACGTCGATCTCGCCGACATGCCGCGCGGCGACCCGCTCCAGCAGGGGCGACAGCTGGCGGCAGGGGCCGCACCAGGCGGCCCAGAAGTCCACGACCACCGGTCGCAGGCGGCTGGCCGCGACCACGTGTTGCTCGAAGTTGGCGTCGGTGACGTCGGCGATGTGCACGGTGGTGTCGCTCATAGCCCCGATGATGCCGCGCTCTAGGCTGAAGGGCATGGCCGATCCGCCGCTGCGCCGCAGCCCGTTCGACGATCTCGTGGGCACCCGTATCGTCGAGGCGTCCGGGGAAGGCGTCGTGGCCACCCTCGACGTGGACTCCCGCCATCATCAGCCGACCGGCATCGTGCACGGCGGGCTGTACGCCACGTTGGTCGAAACGACCGCCAGCGTCGGGGCAAGCCTGTGGCTCGGCGAGGACGGGATCGCCGTCGGAGTGAGCAACCACACCGACTTCTTGCGCTCGCACGGCGAGGGACGGCTGCGCGTCGAGGCCCTTCCGGTGCAGCGGGGGCGCACCTTGCAGCTGTGGCGGGCCGAGGTCACCGACACAGCGGGCAGGCTGGTCGCCTGCGGCAATGTCCGCCTGGCCAACCTGCGGCCGTGAGCGTACGCGGGGCTAGGACGCCGGCCGAGGGTCGGTCCGCGCTACTGCTGGCGCAGGAAGCGTTCGATCTCGTCGGCGATCTGGTCGCCTGAGGGCAGCGATTGGTCGGTGGCGCCCTTGTCGTACAGCTCCTCCAAGGCGGTCACCATCTCGGCGGCGTCCTCGTGCTCGGCCACCGCCTCGGCGACCTGCTCATCGTGCATTGCCGCGGCGGCTTCCAGCTCGGTGGTGTCGATCGGTGTGCGCATGGCCCCCGCGACGGTCCGCACCAGCGCCAGGGCGCCGTTGGGGTTGGGGGAACCCGCGATGTAGTGCGGCACCTCCGCCCACAAGCCGACGGCGGGGATCCCGGCGCGTCCGAGCACGTCTTGCAGGACGGTGCCAGCGCCGACCGGTCCGGTGTAGCCGACGATGTCGCGCGCGTCGAACGCCAAGTCGCCGCCCAGCGCGTTGCCCGCCTTGAGAATGCGGATCGGCCGCGTATGGGGAGCCGCCGCCGGGTACGCGCCGAGTCCCACGACGGTGTCCACACCGAGCTGCCGGCACAGCCCGGTGACGCTGTCGCAGAACGCCTCCCAGCGCATGTCGGGCTCTGGGCCGAGCAGCAGGGCGGCGTCGCGAGGGCCGTCCACGCTCGCCGCCAGCACCTCCAGGTCTGGCCACTCGATTCGGCGAACCTGGCCGGTGTCGACCACCGCGGTGGGGCGGCGGGCACGGTAATCCAGCAGGGCGTCGCGGTCGAAGCGAGCGACCGGCTCTGACCTCCAGCGATGCCGCAGGAACATGCCGGC
>JALZLC010000245.1 GCA_030858885.1 Actinomycetota bacterium | reverse complement strand
GCGAAGACCAACAAACGCCCCTCTGCCCTCAGGAAGGTGCTGGCGTGATGCCTCGACCTACCGTTCTCCAACGACCGTCCCTTCAGTGTCGGGCGCCCATTTCTCCAGCCTGGCGCACGCGGGGCATGAGCAGCACATCGGCCGAGCCGTCGCTGTCATGGTGATCAACCTGCGGCGAGGACATGAGCCGACGGTGACAGATAGATGAGAGATCTCTCATGAGCGCGGTATCTGACACGCCCCTCCGCCGAGAGCGAGGGCTGGCAGCCAGGAGCCTGCCGGCCCCTCGACGCGCACGACTCCGTGGAATGCCGAGTTGGCCACCAGTGGCAATGGCGATTCCCCCCTTGACGCGACGGGTCCAGACTGCCGACACTGGGACGGCTTCAGGCGGTCAGCGGGAGACCTGTGTGGCGCGACGGAAATGATGCCTTCACGCTTGAGTTCCCGCGCAGCATTCCCAGGAGGAGAGAGTCATGTTCGTACAGGTGATCCAAGGCAAGGCGAAGGACGCCGCGGCCATTCGTGAGCAGTGGCAGCGGTGGGACCGGGAGCTCAAGCCTGCCGCGAAGGGATTCCTCGGCAGCACGGCCGGAGTCACCCCGGATGGCGAGTTCATCGCACTCGCTCGCTTCGAAAGCGAGGAGGCAGCGCGCGCGAACAGCGACAGCCCCGATCAGGCTGCGTGGTGGACCGAGACTTCGCAGTACTTGGAAGGCACCATGTTCCACGACTGCACGCTGGTTGACCTGGTCAACGACGGAGGCTCGGACGACGCCGGCTTCGTGCAGGTGATCCAGGGCAAGGTGACCGACGTCGACCGGGCGCGGGAGCTCGACAGGGAAACGCAAGACCAAATGAACGACGTGCGGCCGGACGTGATTGGTGGGGTCGTGGCGTGGCATCCGCAGGACGGACGCTTCACCAACGCCATGTATTTCACGTCCGAAGCCGAGGCGCGCGCGAAAGAGCAGGAGACGTCAAATGCGCCTGAGTTCGAGGAGTACATGAGGCAGTGGCAAGCGATCGCGGACGGAGATCCAAAGTTCCTCGACATCGCGGAGCCGTGGTACGCGAGCAAGTGAGTGATCCCGCACCCACCCGATGAGGGGCACGCCGCGGACGGGTGATCAAGCCACGATGGTGTGCAGGAAGGTGCGTACCGCGGTGTTGAAGGCTGCGGGAGCCTCGACGTTGCTGGCATGACCGACGTTGGGGAGCATCACGAGGGTCGATCCGGCGATCTGCTCGTGGAGGTCCTTTGCGACATGGAGGGGCGAACGGCTATCGGCGTCGCCATACAGCAGCAGCGTTGGGACGGTGATCGTCGGTAGAACGGGACGGTAGTCGGCGTCCCCGAAGGCATTGATCAGGATCCTCGTGCCGAGCGGGTGGAAGTCCGACATGATCTCGGTCACCTCGTCGATGAGGTCGTTAGGCGCCGCGGGCGTCAGTAGGGTCGGGATCCAGCCCGGCACGAACTGCTCCGGGGGCAGCTCGGTCTCTCGCAGCACTTGGGCGAGGCGTCGATCTACCTCCTCCGACGGCAGCGATCCCGCCCACCCCGCATAGGCCGACGCCAGGATCAGCGACACCGGGACCCCTCGATGCCCTCTGTACAGCTCGAGGGCGATCACCGAACCCGCTGACAGTCCGAGGACGTGCGGCCGACCGAGGGCGAGGGCAGCGATGAAGCGGGCTAGGCAGTCGCCGTAGTGGGAAGCGCGGAAGGTGTCGGGAGGGTCAGCCGACCGGCCACAACCGGGAGCATCCCACGCGACCACGGTGAACTCGTCGGACAGGTCGTCCAGCTGCCGGCGCCAGTCGCGGCTGTCCCCGAAGCCCCCGTGCAGGAGCACGAGGGGCGGTCCCGTGCCGGCGCGCTCGTAGGCGATCTCAAGGCCGTCCACCGCGACTGAGTCCACCCGGGCATCGTACGCCGCAGCAATGTGTAGGTGGCCTCGGCAGGATGGTGGTTCACGAGGAGGGGGCCATGGCCAGTCGAGGTTGGGCAAGGGTTACGGGCCCGCGGCTGGTGCTCGCTGCGGCGATCCTGGTGATGCTGACCGCGTTGCCCGCAGCGGCGCAGGCTGGTCCGATCATCGAAGGTGCCGCTGAGGCGCTGCGCGAAACTTCCGTCTACGTCCACCCCGACGCCGACCTGTCGGCCCAGGATGCTGACCGCATTCGCGCCCAAGTGGACTCGGCCGAGGTCGGACCGGTGTACATCGCGGTGCTGCCGGCAGAGGCCGCCGACGAGGCCGGCGGCGACTCGGGCCAGGTGCTGCGGCTGGTGGGCAGCTCGGTGGGTCTAGCGGGGACGTACGCGGTCGTGGTCGGCGACCAGCTGCGAGCGGGTACCACCGATGGCACGCCGTTCAGCCAAGGCGCCGTCCCCGGGGCAGCCACGGACGCGGCGTCCGAGGCCAGCGGCCAGGGCACGGCCGCCGTGCTCGATGCCTTCGTGGGCCGCCTCACCGTCGCAGCCGCCGACACCGAGAGTGCACAGACAGGGGGAGGCGGCGGCTTCCTCTCGCTGCTGCTGCCGCTGCTCCTCGTCGGCGGGGGAGCCGCGCTCCTGGTGCGCCGCCGCCGCCGGCAACGTGACCAGGCCGAGCAGCTGGCCGAGGTGCGAGACGTGGCACAAGAGGACGCCACCTCGCTGGCCAACGATCTATACGACCTTGACGCCGCCCTGACGATGCCCCATGCCAACGCCGACGCCCGCCAGGACCACGCGCACGGACTCGCCTGCTACCAACGCGCCAGTGACCTGCTGGACCGTGCCCGGCGCCCCGACGACCTCGCCGCCGTCACCGAGGCCTTGGAAGAGGGCCGGTTCGCGTTGGCCTGCGCCCGCGCCCGTCTGGAAGGCAAACCGCTGCCCGAGCGACGCGCCCCCTGCTTCTTCGATCCGGCACACGGTCCGTCGGTCGGCGACGTCGAGTGGACCCCTGCCGGCGGGGCGCCGCGTGAGGTGCCGGCCTGCCAGGCCGACATCGTGCGGGTACAGCGGGGCGAGGAGCCTCTGGTCCGCCAGGTGACCGTTGGCGGCAGTCCCCACCCGTACTGGGACACCCCCGCCTACTACCGCCCGTGGGCCGGCGGCTGGTACGGCGGGTTCGGCGGGGGTGGCTTCGTCAACGGCATGCTCATCGGGACCATGCTGGGCGGCGGGTGGGGAGGCGGCTCGTGGGGCGGCTCCTGGGGTGGCGACCCCGGCGGCGGCGACCACGGCGGCGGTGACTTCGGAGGGGGTGACTTCGGCGGTGGCGACTTTGGGGGCGGTGACTTCGGTGGGGGCGACTTCTGATCTCCTCTAGGCCTTGCCGTCGCGTCCGGCCGGGGCTAGCGTCGTCGCCCCGCTGAATCCCCCCACAACAGCGGCGGATAGGGAGGCCACCATGCGGACTCGTGTCCTGGCGGTTGTGTGCGCTGTTGCCCTGGTCGGTTCCGTGCTGCTCGTCGTCTCGCCGGACAAGCAGGCTGGCGCGGCGGCTGCAGGTCATGACGAAGGGCTCCGCTTCGTCGTCGGTGCTTCCGAGGGCCTGCAAACCCGTCCGGCAGCCGGTCGCATGTTCGTGATGGTGTCGCGCTCCGGCGAGACCGAGCCCCGCTTCCAGGTCGACGTGGCCGGCGGCATCCCGTTCTGGGGCAAGGACGTCGGCGGCTTCTCCTCCGGCCAGGAGGTGGTGGTGGCAGACGGGGAGGGGAAGTACGGCTACCCGCTGCAGCGCATCGCCCAGCTGCCTGCCGGCGAGTATCACGTCCAGGCCTTCTTCACCCGCTACACCACGTTCCACCGCTCGGACGGCTCGACGGTCCGACTGCCGTTGCCGTGTGGTGACGGCCAGTCGATGTTCGAGCAGCCCGACAACCTGTACAGCCAGGTGCAACAGGTCACGTTGGACCCGGACAGTGATCAAACCGTGGAGCTGACCCTCGACCAGCGGATCGACCCGGCCGAACCGGTGCCCGAGGGCGGCACTTGTCAGCAGGGCAACCCGCCGGACACCGAGCACGTCAAGCACGTCAAGATCCGCAGCGACGCGCTCAGCGAGTACTGGGGCCGGCCGATGTACATCGCCGCCAACGTGCTGCTGCCCGACGGCTACGACGAGCCGGCGAACCGGACCGCGCGCTACCCGCTGGTGGTGCGCCACGGTCACTTCCCGTTCCGGCATCCCTACGGGTTCGTCGAGGACGGCAGCAACGAGTTCTCGCAATGGTGGCTGTCCGACGCCGCTCCGCGCATGATCGTGGTGGAGATCCGTCACGAGAACCCCTACTACGACGACTCCTACGCGGTGAACTCACGCAACCTCGGTCCCTACGGCGACGCGATCAACCACGAACTGCTGCCAGAGATCGAAGCCAGCTTCAGGACCATCGGTCAGCGCTGGGCGCGGGTGCTGACCGGCGGCTCAACCGGCGGCTGGGAGGCGATGGCCACGCAGCTGTTCTATCCCGACCTGTATCAGGGCACCTGGTCGCTGTGCCCGGACTCGCTGGACTTCCGCAGCCACCAGCTGGTCAACGTGTACGAGGACGACAACGCTTTCTACACCGACTACGAATGGGAGCGTGTTTCACGACCCTCCGCGCGGGCGGTCAGCGGCGACGTGCTCTGGACGATGGCGCAGGAGAACCATCTGGAGCGCGCACTGGGCACCCGCAGCCGTTCCGGCGGTCAGTGGGACATCTGGGAGGCGGTGTTCGGCGCACAGGGAGCCAACGGGTATCCGGCGCGCATCTGGAACAAGCGCACGGGTGTCATCGACCACGAGGTGGCCCAGACGTGGGAGCGGTACGACCTGCGCCGCAAGATCGAGGCCGAGTGGCCTGAACTGGGGCCCAAGCTGACCAACCAGCTGCACGTCTATGTAGGTGACGACGACACCTTCTTCCTGAATCTGGGTGTGGAGTTGTTCCAGGAGGCCGTCGAGCAGCTGGACAACCCCTCGGCAGAGGCGGAGTTCGTCTACGGCCCTAACCAACCGCACTGCTGGAGCCCGTACACGGCACCGCAGCTGCTGGACCAGATGGCCGACCACATCGTGGCGCAGGCGCCGGGGGCGGCTGGCACGCAGGCATGGGCGACCTCGGGGCGCTCCGCGGCGCCTCGCGGGCGTCCCGAGGGGACTGTGCGGCCGAACAAGGCTCGCGGCCCGGCCAACTAGCCCCCAGCCCGGACCCTGATCCAGGGGTGCACAGGCGCTGGCAGTGATCATCTCGTGTCACCGGCACGGGCGAGGAGGTGCTCGGCGATCGAACGGGCTGCGCCAGGCACCCGACGGCAGCTCGGAAACGGGTTGACGTCCACCACGACCGGTCCCGCCGAACCTTCGAGGACGTCGACGCCGTACAGCTCCAGTCCCGTCGTCTCGCCGCAGCGGCGGGCCACGTCGTGGTACCTGGAGTTCAGCTCGAACGCCTCGGCCGGACCGCTGTCGGGTGACAGTGGTACGAGCAGCCCGGCGACTCGCGCGCCGATGACGTACAGCTTGCGGTCGCGGCCGTCGTGGACGACGCGTTCCTGCACCAGATAGGGCCCGTCGAACGGCGGAGCGCCTGGCAGATCCGAGGCGTCCGCGATCACCACGCTGGCGCCGCGACCACGGTGGCCGCTGACGGCCTTGACCACGACGCTGCTACCGGCGGCCAGCGCGCGCACTTGTGCCCAGTCGGTCACCGTCTGCCCCGCCGGCACCGGGACGCCGGCCCGGACAAGGGAGCGGTGCAGCGCCGCGCGGTCAGCTACCAGCGCGGTCGCGGCGGCGGAGTTGCAGCAGCGCACCCC
>JALZLC010000243.1 GCA_030858885.1 Actinomycetota bacterium | reverse complement strand
GAGCTCGCCGCCCTATGCCGCAAGGCCGCACTGGAGCTGTCACAGCGGTTGGGCAGCAGCGACGGCAGGTGACCCGAACCCCGTCCACTCCGGGCCGACGTGGACGCTGCAGAGGACAAGATGCGCGCTGAGCCTTCGGGCGCCGTCCTGACGGTGCGGGAGACGCTGGCCATGCCGGCGTTTGCCCAGGCGCGTGTCGTCGCCGGGCAGGCGGGACTGGAGCGGCCGGTCCGTCGCGTCCACATCGTCGACCTGCCTGGTGCCGCCTACGAATGGGGGACTCGCGACGTGCTGCTGCTGACCGCCGGTGTCGGGCTTGCCGAGGACCTCGACCGCCAGGCGGCCCTGGTGCCCGACCTTGTGGGGCGAGGGGTCGCGGGCATGGTCCTGTCGGTCGGCCACATCCTCGACGACGCTCCTGATGTGATGCGAGCTGCCGCCGACGAGTTGGGGTTCCCGCTCGTCACCACGCCTCCCGGTGTGCGGTTCATCGAACTCACCGAAGCGATCTGGCAGGAACTGGTGAACCGTCGCGACGCCGCGATGCTGACGGGTGACTTCCTGGAGCAGGTGCTCACCAGCACGAGCGACGCCGTCGCGCTCACCGAACGGGCGCACCAGCTGCGCTTCCGGCTCGACCGCGGACATGCCGTGATCTGCCTGCGAACGGACGACGGTACCGCTGGACCGCTGGAGCAGGCCGTTACACGATGGCTGCGGTCGGTCGATCGCTGGGCGATCAGCGTGTGGCGCGGCGACGTGCTGGTGGTCGTCCTGGAAAGCGCCGATGACGACCAGGCGCTGCTCGACGCCGCTGCCCTGACCGACGCCGTCGATGCCGCGACGATGGCCAACGCGCTCGACGGCGCGACTGGCCGCCTGGTGGCCGGCGTGGGCAACGTCGAGCCACCCGACAGGGTCGACGTGCGGGACAGGATCCGCCACAGCTACGAACAGGCCCGCGAGGCGCTGCTCATCGCGGGCGCCCTCCCGACGAGCGAGCGTGTCGTGGCGTTCCGGGACCTGGGCCTGCTGCACTGGCTGTGGCACGTGCCGCCGGAGGCTCGCGCCGGCAACCGCTACGTCGAGCGCGTGCAGGCGCTGGCCGCCTACGATCGCGAGCACCGGACCGACCTGCTCGTCTCCCTCGAGGCGTACCTGGATCACGGCGGGTCGCTGGCGGAGACCGCCGCCGGCCTGTACGTACACCGCAACACGCTGCTGGCCCGCATCCACCGCGTCGCCGAGGTGCTGGCTGTCGACCTGGCCGCTCCCAGCGAGCGGCTGAACCTGGCCGTGGCGCTCAAGGCCTACCGGCTGCACGGCCGCTAGCACACTCGCGCAGGCCCGTAGCCGCCGGTTGTGCGCGGAGCACAACGCGCGGCCGCGGATGCTGGGCTCGGCGCCCGTTGGGAACACGGTGGCCAAGCCGTAGCCTTCTGGGTGCGATGCCCGACGACGATTCCGCGCTGGTCGCGTTCATGCCGTCGGGCCAACGGGGGCGCGTCGAAGCCGGAACGACGCTGTTGGACGCGGCCCGCCAGGTCGGCCTGGACATCGAGAGCATCTGCGGAGGCCGCCAGACGTGTGGGCGCTGCCAGATCACCGTCGAAGAAGGCGCCTTCGCCAAGCACGGGATCGTCTCGTCCGCCGACCGGGTGACCGCGCCGGGCGCCAAGGAAGCCGAGCTGCTGCGGCGCCGGGGCCTTGACGGTCGGCGGTTGTCGTGCGCCGCGCGCGTCACCGGCGACGTCCTCGTCGGCGTCCCTGCGGACAGCCAGGCCCGCAAGCAGGTGATCCGCAAGTCCGCGACCGACCGGGTCATCGCCGTCGACCCGACGGTGCGGCAGGTCTACGTGGAGGTCGCCGAGGCGTCACTGACCGACCAGCGCGGCGACGCCCAGCGCCTGGCCGCCGCGCTCGCCGACCAGTGGCGGCTGTACGACCTGGGAATTGACCGCACTGTCCTGCAAGGGCTGCAACGCGCCCTGCGCAACGGCCGCTGGGCCGTGACAGTCACGCTGTGGGACGACCGGGAGATCCTCGACGTCCGGCCCGGATACCACGAGGGGGCCTACGGGTTGGCGGTGGACGTCGGCTCGACGACCGTGGCCGCGCACCTGTGCGACCTGCGGACGGGGGCGGTGCTGGCCACCGAGTCGATGGCCAATCCCCAGGTCGTCCACGGCGAGGACCTGATGAGCAGGGTCGCTTATGCCATGACCCATGACGATGGCCTGGAGCGGATGCGGCGCGCCATCATCGACGGTGTGTGCCAGCTTGCCGCCGGCGCTGCCGCGACTGCGGGGATCGGCACTGACCAGATCTATGAGGCCGTCGTCGTCGGCAACACCGTCATGCACCACATCCTGCTCGGCATCGATCCGGTCGAGCTGGGCGGAGCGCCGTTCGCGCTGGCCACACAGGACCCCATCGACTGCAAGGCGCGCGACCTCGGGCTGGTGC
>JALZLC010000241.1 GCA_030858885.1 Actinomycetota bacterium | reverse complement strand
ACGGGCAGCGTGTGCTGCGGACGTTGTTGGGCGAGTACGCCCGCGGCCGCGTGGCCGCTCCCCGGGCAGCAACTGTCGCGCCTGTGGTGAGCTGAAGCGAATGGGGGACCCGCAGACTCCCATGCTGCCAGCAGGGAAGACGCCCGCGCCGCCCTCGATCACCGTCGTCATCTGCGTCTACACAGAGCGCCGGTGGAGCGAGATGCTCGCCGCGGTGGGGTCCGCGCTGGCACAGAGCCTGCCACCGTCTGAGGTCGTCGTCGTCGTGGATCACAACCCGGCGCTTCTAGAACGGCTGCGCGCAGAGCTCGCCGACGTCGCCGGAATCGTGCTGATCGAGAATCGACAGGCGAAGGGCCTGTCGGGAGCACGCAACTCAGGCTCTGCAGTCGCCTCTGGCGAGGTGATCGCCTTTCTCGACGACGACGCGGTCGCCGAGCCGGACTGGTTGGTCAACCTCGTCGCCGGCTACGGTGACCCCACTGTGGTGGGGGTTGGCGGAGCGATAGAGCCGCTGTGGGCGGAGCGCCGGCCGGACTTCTTCCCGGAGGAGTTCGACTGGGTGGTTGGCTGCAGCTATCGCGGCCTGCCCGCTACCACCAGTGCCGTGCGGAACGTCATCGGCGCGAACATGTCATTGCGGCGAGAGGTGTTGGAAGCGGTCGGCGGGTTCCGTAGCGGGATCGGGCGGGTCGGCACCCTGCCGATGGGCTGCGAGGAGACGGAGCTGTGCATCAGGGTGAAGGCACAGCGCCCGCGTTCGACGTTCCTCTACGAGCCAGCTGCAAGGGTGAAGCACCACGTGCCAGCCGACCGGGCAACCTGGCGGTACTTCCGCAGTCGGTGCTACGCGGAGGGTTTGTCGAAGGCGCGCGTGGTGTCGCATACGGACGTCCAGGCCGGGCTGAGCTCTGAGCGGTCATACGTCCTGAGGACGCTCCCGCAAGGGGCACTGCGCGCGGTCGTGGCGGGCGTACGGCAACGCGACATAGGAGCGGTGCTGTCTTCCCTGGCCATCGGAGCGGGCCTCGCGTACACCACCGCGGGTTACATTGCGGGGTCGTACAAGCACAGATTCATCAAGATGAGCGACGCGGCCCCCGCTGTCGCCTGAGAGGCTTGTAGACATGACAGAGGTGAAGGGTCAGGCCGTAGCGCGCGCTCGAGGAGATCGCGCAGGAGGATCGGGAGCGTGGCTGGAGTTCGACCTCCACGGTCGGGCGACCATGCGAGTCCAAGCCGCTGCAGCGACGGCCTCGATCCTGGCTGAGATGTTCGCCCCGTTTCGGGCGACGGGGTTGGCGGCGCATGACGTCACCGTCACCGGGCAGCTGCAACCGTTGCGGGAGCCCTCACACGCCGAGCACGAGTACCGCTACAGCGACCAGGCGTTGCACCTGCTCAAGTCGAACGTTCAGGTGGAGACGGACGGCGCCGACTTCCGCGTGCACGGGACTCGTGAGCTCCTCACGACCGTGTTGCCACTGATCGATTGCGTGGCGGTACAGCGCGACGCCGCGATGTTCCACGCTGCCACGTTCGCCTACAGGGGTGCCGGCATCGCCCTCCCTGCATGGGGAGGCGTCGGCAAGACGAGCACCATCGCCAAGCTTGTGCGCGTCGACGGCGTGGAGTTCATGGGCGACGACTGGGCTTTCGCATCGGGTGACGGGCAGATCCTGGGCTATGCCAAGCCGATGTTCATCAAGCCGCACCACCGGCCCATCTACCCGCACCTGTTCGAGAAGCGACGCAAGCCCCTGATCCCGAAGACCCTGTCGAAGCCCGTCGCGGAGCTCACAACGCTGGTGCATCCGCTCGTGACGAAGTACCCCCACCTGGCTGGATTCACCCGGCGCTGGTCTCCTGAGCACATGATGGTGACGCCGCAGCAGGCGCTGCCGCACGCCAAGATCGCAACGGCTGCGCCGCTGCGCGCCAGCATCTTCGTCGAACGCTTTGACGGCAGCAGTGCCGTGCTGACCGAGCAGACGACCGAGTGGATGGTGTCGAGGATGATCGGCAATTTCCACTCGGAGCTTGCGCGCCACTCCCGCGATGTGCTGACCGCGCTCGGCGCCACTGGACTCGTTCCGATTCACACCTTCTTCGCGGAGAAGGCGGAAGTTTTCCGCAGGGCGCTGGCCGACAAGCCGGCCGCCCTGCTGCGGGTTCCTGCCGCATGGTCGGCCGACCGCGCCTCCGACGTCATCGTCGAGAATGTCCTGCGATCGGTCGAGGCCGCGGATCAGCGCTGATGGGGGATGAGCAACTCGACGTCTCGGTCGTTGTTCCGGTACGCAACGCCGGCGCGATACTCGAGGAGTGCCTCGCGAGTGTCGCACGGAGCAACCCGCGCGAAATCATCGTTGTAGACGGCAAATCTACCGACGACACGCTGGAGATCGCGCGCCGATATTCGGTGACGATCCTCTCGGATGAGGGACGCGGTCTACCCGTCGCGCGTTTGTTAGGCGCGCAGGCGGCCCAGAGCTCACGTGTCGCGCTCATCGACGCAGACGTCGTCCTTCACCACGGAGCGTTGCACCGTCTCGTGCAGGAATTCAGGGACGGCGGCTACGTGGGACTGCAGGCCGGGCTGCTCAGCACCAGCGGACCCGGCTACTGGGGACAAGCGCTTGTCGAGCATCACCGCACCGGGCGCAGCAAGGACTTGTTCGGGCTTGTCGCGACTGTCTTCGACAGGCAGCAGCTGTTGGAACACGGCTTCGACGAGCGCTTCCTGTCCGGCGAGGACATCGAGCTGCGGTGGCGCCTGCAGAAGGCCGGAAAGCGCATCGGCGTCTCGCAGCGCACGGTCGTCGAGCACCGGTTCGCCGATGACTCGTTCGAGTTTGCGAAGCAGCAGTGGCTGGCGGACGGCGTCGGGCTGGGGCGCATGGTCGCCAAGCACCGCTGGCGCGGCGGTTGGCTCGTGGCCATGCCGCTGCTTGCCGGCGTTCGCGGCATTCTTCTCACCGTGCTGCGACGCCGGCCGAGATGGGTGCCCTACTATCTGCTGTATGCGGCCTACAACTACGTGGGCATGAAGCGTGTCTGGGAGGAAAGTCGTGCCGCAAGCCGCTGACCGGCGGGGGCGGACGTTCGGCGCACGGCGCCATGAGGCACACGCCGAAAGTTCGGATGCGACGCCGGTGCGGGGACCGAGAGCGCTGTCGATGCTGCGCAGCGCGCTGGGCCTGATCTCGGGCAAGGCGACCTCGATGATCCTCGGGTTCGCTTTCTGGCTGTTCGCCGCTCGACTCTTTCCGGCCGACGCCGTGGGGCTCACCGCCGGGGTGATCGCCGCCATCATGCTCTGCGTGCAGTTCGGGGTTCTCGGCGTCGGGGCGGCGTTCATCGTGCAGTACCCCCGCCACCAGCACCGACCGGGGCGACTGCTCGACACATCCTTCGCGCTGGTGTCCGCCATGTCCCTCGTCTGCGCCGCCTTGTTCCTGCTGCTTGCGTCCGTGTTTTTCCGCGAGCTCGACGTCGTCAACTCGAGCCGGGCGTTCACAGCCTTATTCCTCGCCATGGCCGTCGCCGGGACAGTAGGCGTGTTGCTCGACCAGATCTCCGTGGCGCAGGGGCGCGGGGACCAGGTCTTGGTTCGCAACGTCCTCAACGGGTTATTGACGGTGACCCCGCTTGCCGCGGTGCCGGCGCTCAGCGGCACCGACGGCGCGCTGCGATTGTTCAGTTTCTGGGTCTTAGGCAGTTTGAGCGCGTGTGCGTGGGGCGCGCTGCAGTTGGCCCGGGGACCGTCGGGCTACACCTTCGGCGGGCGCGTCGATCCACGGCTGGCGCTTGTTTTGCTGCGGACGGGCAGCGCCAACCAGGCGTTGACCATCTGCGAGCGCATCCCCGGGTTGGTGCTGCCGATCGTGGTCACCGAGCTGTTGTCGCCGTCTGCGAATGCCCACTGGTACACTGTGTGGATGATGGCGTGGGGCGTGTACGTCATCCCGACCTCGTTCGGCATCACCCTTTTCGCCGAGGCGGCACACCGTCCGGCGACGATATGGCTTGAAGCACGGCGGGCGCTGCGCTCATCGCTCATGATCGGGTTGCCCGCGGCAGCGGTCGCGGCGTCCCTCGCCGGACCCGTGCTCAGCCTTCTCGGAGAGTCTTATGCGGCCGCCGGCACCACTCCTCTGCGGATCCTCGTGGTCGGTGTCATACCGCTGAGCTTCGCCCACGCCTACTTCGCGGCCTGCCGAGCGGTCGGCCGGCTTCCCGAGGCGATCGCGACCGCCGCGCTGTCCGGCGTGATCGCGGTCACCGTGACCGCCCTCGCGGGGTCACGCGGCGGGCTTTCCGCCATGGCCGTCAGCTGGGTCGTGACGCAGGCGCTGATGGGCGCCTGGTGTGCGGCGAGGCTGCGCATGCTCGCCGGAAAGCCGCGCTCGCGCACGAGCAGCAACGAGGCCGCATATCCCGTCGCTGGCAACGTTCATGCGTGAGGAGGGTCGTGCGCCTGCCTCGACACCTCCGGTCGATCAGCAGGTACAAGGCGTCACAAACCTGACGCAACGGGCTCCGGAAGCAGAGCAAGAGCGCGCTCCGCCCGCTCCCTCCGCTTCGCGAGCAGCAGAGGCCCGAGGCGGCACACCACTTCTTCCGGCGCTGCGACCGGACCCGAGCCTGGTTGGCGAGCACGCTACCGAAGCGACGCGCGGCGCCGGCGCGCTGCTGGGGGACGTCGCGCTGCCCATCGCTGCGGTTGTGCTCTCGGTCGCCCTGTGGGTATGGGGCGCGCTCGCGGTCGACATGGCGGGACTGAACGACCTTGGCCTGGTATCGGTCCTGACGCCGGCGATGCTCGTCGCGCCAGCACTGCTCACCGCGTCGTTCGTGTACTCGCTGTCTCGCACAACGACCCCGTCCGCGGTGCTCGGACTGCATGTGACCGCCATCGTGATCATGTTATACGGCGTCACTGCTTTGGTGGAAACGGTGCCCTCCCGCAACGTCGTATGGCGACACGTCGGGGTCGTCGACACCATCCTACGGACGCACGCGGCCGATCCCTACATCGATGCCTACTTCAACTGGCCTGGCTTCTTCATGCTCGTTGCTTTCGCGACGCAAGCCGCCGGCCTCACCAGCGCCCTGCCGCTAGCGCCGCTCGCGCCGCTGGTCTTCATGTTGACGTTCCTCGGCCCGATGCTGGTCATGCTGCGCGCGGTGACGAACGACCGGCGTGTGGTGTGGCTGGCGGTTTGGCTGTTCTGCATCACGAACTGGGTCGGACAGGACTACCTGGCTCCGCAGGCGTTTGCCTACCTGTGCTACCTGACCGTCCTCGCCATCCTGGTGCGGTGGTTTCATCCGTCCCAGGACCGCGTGTGGACCGCGGCGCTCGGCGCGAAGCGTGCCGGCTTGATGGCCGTGCTGCTAGCGGTTTTCGCTGCCACGGTCGCTAGCCACCAGCTCACTCCCTTCGCGATCATGGCGGCCGTGACCGGCCTGGTCGTCTGCCGCCAGTGCACCGCCCGCACGCTTCCAGTCGTGATGGCGGTGATAACCCTCGCATGGTTGCAATACATGGCCACGACGTACCTGTCCGGGCACCTCAGCGGGCTGCTGGAACAGGTGGGCCAGCTGGGTGGCACCGTCAGCACGAACGTCGGGGAACGTCTACAGGGCAGCCCGCAGCACCTGTCGATCGTGCGTCTCAGGCTCGTCTTCACCGCATCCGTGTGGCTGCTCGCTGGCCTCGGCTTGCTGCGCCGATGGGTGCGAGGGCATCGCGACTACGCCCTGATGGCGCTGTCGGTAGCCCCGTTCGCGCTGGTGCCCTTGCAGTCCTACGGCGGCGAGATGCTCCTTCGCGTTTACCTGTTCGGGCTTCCGTTCGTCAGCTTCTTCGCTGCGAGCGCACTGCTGCCACAAAATCCCAAGAGCCTGTCGGCGGCGCACCGGCTGGCGGTTGCCTTCGCGGCCGCGGTTCTCCTCGCGGGCTTCCTTTTCGCGCGCTACGGCAACGCCCGCCCGGACTACTTCACGCCCGCCGAGGTCGCGGCGGTGAACCAAGCGTACGAGCTCGCCCCCGAAGGGTCGGTGATGATGTCGCTCACACCTAGCCTGCCGTGGAAGTGGCGCGGCTATGAGCACCACGATCATGAGACCGTTAGCGAATGGGACGAGCCCCCGAACGCCGACTCGGTCGGCGAAGACGTTGTGGCGGCGCTGCGGGAGCACCATGACACAGGCGCGCTCCTCATCCTGACCGAGAGCCAGCGCGCCTACAGCGACGCCTACGGCGCTTTCGCGCCCGGCGGTTTCGACGCGGTTGAGCAGGCGGCGGCGGCGGCGGCGGATATCGAGCTCGTCGTGTCGAACGCCGACGCGCGCGTTTACCAGTTGAAGATCGGTGACGCGAGTGAGCACTGATATGAACCGACTGCTGGCTCAGTCGCAGCTGCTACTCGCAGCGGCTGTTCTGCTCGCGGCATACACTCCCTTGCCCCGGCCCGCGCTGACAGCGCTCGCGGTGGCCTTTCTGTTGCTGGGTCCCGGGCTCGCGGTGCTCGCACCACTGGAGTTGACCATCGGTGTCCGTGTCGCCTTCGTCCTGCCGACCAGTCTCACCGTCGCGGGGTTGCTCTCGCTGTTGATGGTCTTGGGCTCGCCATGGTCGCTGTCAGTGCTGCGCGACGCCCTCGCCACGGCAACGATCGCATCCGCGGTGTGGCAGCTGCGCAGGTCACACGGTAAGCAGTCCCCGGTGCGCCCTCCAGACGCGCCCCTGGGCTGGGCGACGGAGGACGCGCCCTGAACGCCCTCGGCCCCATTCTCGCGGTGTTGCTTATCACGCTGCTCGTCGGTCGCGAGATCGCGGTCGCCGGAGCGCGCCCCGGTCAACGCCGCCGAGTCACGACTCGGGATGGCGCAACGATTGTGCTGCTGGTGATCTTCGTGGCGCTCGTCATCAACGACATGCTCGGATCGGGATGACGGCGGCGGCACACGTTGCCCGACCCAGGGGGCGCCGCGGCGGTCAGGCCCATCGCAGCATCTTCTTCGTGAGTGATCTTCACCTCGGCTGTGAGCACGTCCGGCCAGAGGCGCACTCCTCGCAAGCGGGTGCGTGCCACTGCGACGAAGCCTTCGGGCGGTGGCTGGACGATGTTACGAAGGAGCAGACGCCCGTAGACGTCGTGCTGCTCGGCGACACATTCGACCTGTCGGAGGTCCGCGCGTCGCGGACACACGCCGACTCCGGCTCGCCCGTCACCGAAGCGCTGGCCTCGCTCGACTGTGTCCTGACATCGCACCCCGTGATGCTCGACAGCCTCGCGCGACTGTCGGGCACCGGCTCGAGCCTCCATGTCTTGCCCGGCAACCACGACATCGAGCTCACGGCGCCAGCAGTGCAGCACCGGCTTCGCATGCGGATCGAGGAGGCGTCCGGGCACGACGCCTGGCAGCGCGTGGCCTTCCACCCCTGGGTCTTCCACGTGCCGGCGCTCCTGTACGCCGAGCACGGCAATCAGTACCACGACATCAATGCCTTCCCGACGCTGCTTTGGGCCTTCGTCGAGGGCGACGTGGATCGACCGCTGGCCGCGGCCGTGGAACGCTACTCCCGCGATCGCGACATCGTCGCGTTCGTGACCCGTGCCGCGCAGACGGTCCGGCGGATGTCGCGACCCGCTACCGCTCGTCGTCGCGAGCGGTACCGCACTACCGTCTTGCCCGCATACGCCCGTCGCGTCGGCATTGATCCGGCCGCCCTCATCGCCATCGACAGGCAGGCAGACGCTTCTGTCCCCGCGATCGCGGCGCGACTCGGGCGCAAGCTCGTCCGGTCGTTGCTGCGAGGCGACGGGGATCGTGCTGGGTACTTGCATGCGGCGTCGCCCGCAGTCCATGCCGCTCTCGCGTCGGTGCAACAGGAAGTGCCCTTCTACGTGTTCGGGCACACGCACGTCGCGGAGGAGCGAGCCTTGCCCGGCGGCGCTCGTTACCTCAACAGCGGGTCGTGGTCGTGCGCAGAGACCTCGCAGCGGTCGGCGCCCCGGCCGCTGCCCTACGTGCATGTGGAGCAGCCCGAGGCTGGCTCTGCGACAGCGGCGGTGCTGTGGTGGGACGACTCGCAGGGGCGGCCGGAGCCGGCGCCAGCGGCACCGACCCCAGCCGCTTAGACTCACGCCCCCGCCGACCGCTCGAAGGCCCCCCGGTCCGGCTGCGCGATACCGTCGCCGTCGCCGTCGACCGGCAGTGGCGCGCCGTCCAGATCATGGGTGTACCCCCGCTCGACTCCGCGGTCCACCGCAACGCTGCCCTTCGCCAGGCGGTAGTTGCGGGCCGACGCGTCCAGGAAGCCCGGCACGGCGACCACGCTGGTCGCGCCCAGCGCGAACTGCACCGGACCTCCGTGGTACACGTTGTGCTCGTCGACGAACGGGGAATCGGCGTAGCCAACCTTCCGTACCGCAGTGATGATGCTGTTGCGGACGGTCAGGATCTCCGTGCTGCAGCCGGCGTGGCAGACGAACCCCTGACTTGAGGCTCCCGTCATGACGACGGTGTTGTTCTCCACGACGGTGTTGAGAATCGGCCCGTACGAGCTGCCGGCGCCTCGGGTGACGAGGAAGACCGAGGTGTCGAGCGACGAGGTCACCAGGTTGTACGCGAAGCGGTTGTTCGCCGCCCTCGAGTTGCCCAGCTCCGTGAAGACATCGTTGTCGCGAGCCGTGTTGTGATGGACGTCGCTGCCCTGCGCGCCGTAGACCTCGACCGCGGCACCGTCTCGGCCGTAGTCGTAGGAGAAGGCGTCGCTGCCGGAGATTGTGTTGTAGGCAACTTCGGTGTTGTCGCCGCGCAGGAGAACGCCGAACGCACCCGAGTCGTCGTTCGTCGGTGAGTGGGTCAGCACTGACATCCGGTTGTTGTCAATCAGCTCGTTGCGCAGGACCTTGTTGCCCGTAGCGCCTTCCTTCACGTACACGCCGGCCGCGGTGTCGGTGACGTGGTTGCCCTCGACCACGTTCGCGTTTCCGCTGATGCTGATGCCCGCCCAGGTGCAGCCGCGCACGTGCAGGTCGCTGACGCGGGTGTGGGACCCGGAGACGCGCACACAGCTGCTCGAGCCGGTCACGACCGGTGCGGTTCCCGTTCCGTACGAGCCGATCGAGATCGGAGCCGACGCGGTGCCGCTTTTCCCAAGACTCAGCGCACCCGTCCAGCTGGCGCCGCGGCGCAGCAGCAGCCGGTCGCCGGGAAGCAGCGGCGCCGAGCTCGCCTTGCTCAAAGACTTCCAGGCCTTCTCTGGGGTGGTACCTGCTGCGCTGTCGTTGCCGCCGACGGAGTCCAGGTAGTAGGTAGTCCCGGTTGCCGGCGCTGGCCCTGTGGCCGTAGCGATCGCCACGGTGACGTCCACCAGGGCAGAGGTCGCGGTCGCACCGGCACCGTCCGTCACTTTCGCGGTCCAACGGTGCGTGCCGTTCTGCGCCTCACCGATCGTCCATGCCGCGGTGTACGGGCTCGACGTGTCAGACGAGTGGAGAACGCCGTTGTCGTAGAACTCCACGGCCTTCACCCCGGCCGATGCTGAAGCCGACGCCGAGATCGTCACCGTCTGCGACTGGTCGTACAGCATCCCGGAGGTGGGAGCGCTGATCTGGACCGCGGGCGGCTCGGTGATGGTCGGCGACGTCGACGAGCCGCCGACACGCCGCGGGTCCCAGCTGGTGTCGACGGTCAGGGCCGCCGCGGTGCCGCGTGCGATCGTGCCCCACGACACGAGCTTGAAGTTCTGATTGCCGTTGTCGTTGCGGTCGTCTTGCGCGATGAACACGCCCTCGGGGAACACCGAGCCGAGGCCGAAGCCGAGCACGTCGATTCCGTCGGTGTAGCTGACCGCGTCGACCGCGCCCGCACTGATGCCGAAGCGGGTCACGTATCGGTTGTCGCCCTGCCGCTCGTACACGACGTAGTCGTTGCTGCCCTGGCTCGAGGCCAGCAGGTATCCCGTCCCGTTGGAGGCGTAGTACAGCGACAGCCCCTCGATGTCGGCCGTGAGGCGGCCGCCGGCGGAGGTGACTGCGTCCACCTTCGTGCGGCTTGTTCCGGCGCCGGGCTCGGCACCGTACTTCCAGATCGCCACGTCCTCCTCGGCGATGTACAGCTGGCCGGTCTCGTCGTCGGCGACGCATCCCTCAGTCGTCGAACCAACGTGGAAAGAACGGACCTTGCGTGCGTCGACCAGCCCGCTGCCGTTGTCGAACAGCTCCCACTGCTGCACGGTTCCGCTGCTGTCGCTGTCGATCACGTAGTACTTGCCGCTCGACGGGCTGCGGTACATGCACAGCCCGTACAGCCCGATGCCGACGGAGATCGAGCGGGCAGCCACGTACTTCAGCCCCCGGGAAGCGGGGTCCACGGTGTAGATCCGGATGGTGTCCGTGGAGTGGTCGCTCGTCGTGACGATGGTCACGCGCTGCCCCCCGAGGGGGAAGTTGTAGCGGACGTCGACGTTGTTGGGCTTGTTGTCGGCGTAGTAGTGGAGCTGCTTGCCGCTCAGGTCGTAGACCGCAAGGCCGCCGAGCTTGTCGGCGCCGATGACCGTGCTCAGTGACGGGTCGGTCGGGTGCACCCAGACTGCCGGGTCGTCCGCGGCGTCACCGCTGTTCGGGACCGGCGTCGTCTCGGCCTGCGCGGTCACGGCGGACGGAGAGGGGCTGGGCGACGACGTCGTGGGGATGTTGACCGAGACCGAGATGGGCGCGGACGTCGTGGTGTTGCCGGCGCTGTCATATGCCCTTGCGGTCCATGTGTGGGAGCCGTTGTCCGCGCTCGTCACCATCCAGGTGTAGGAGAAGGGGCTGGTGTCCTCGGTGCCTCGAAGTACGCCGTCGAAGAAGAACTCGACCTTGCGCACGCCGACGTTGTCGCTGGCCGACGCGGTGACCGCCACGGTCGCGTCAGAGGTGTAGCTCGCGCCGCTCGTCGGGGAGGCAATCGAGACCTTCGGGGCCTCCGTGTCGCCGGCCGCTCCTCGCTCCAGGACGAGCACTGGAGCGGTGCTGCTCGACTCGCGGCTCGCAACGCTCTGCGCGGTCGAGCTGGTCTGGCTCATGCCGAACGAGACGAGGCCGCTTGCCGGCACGGCCGCCGTGACGTCCAGCGAGACCCAGGTGCCCACGGTCACCGCGCCGCTTCTCGCCACGACGGGTCCGAGCGCGGGCTTGTTGTTCCAGGTGATACCGGTCTCTTTCCAGCTGGTGTCCCCGACGCTGTGCACGTCGAACGCCTTGGTGGAGCCCTTCACGTACAGCCGGAGCGTCGCCCGCTCAAGGGGGTCGGTCGAGGCCGGGATGGTGAAGCGCAGATAGCCGCGCTTGACCGGGGAACCGTCGGTCACCAGCGTGGTGGCGGTGCCGTAGTTCTTCGTGGGCGATGCGTGATTCACGTGCGCGTCCGCGCCGGCGGTGACCGCGGTGTTCGTGGTGGTGGCGGCCGCGGGGGCCACGGTTGAGGGCAGAATCAGCGCGATCAGCAGAACCAGGACGAGGGGTACCCCCCTGCGCTTGCGGTGGCTGGACGCGGACGAGAGAAACAGCTGAGCGAGGGACAAAATCGACCTCCAGAACGGGCGAGGGCGTCCTGGAGGCGCGGCAAGCGCCGGCGCGCGGCCCTCGCGGGGCTGGAGGTTGTATCGGGGGCGCCATGATTGCTCTTGAGCATGGCGTGCGCTGGGCGCGCTTCGGCTACATCACTTCTTGACCTGCAGCGTGACCTCAGCGCTGCGGCTCAGGGAGCCGCTTGAACCCGTGATCGCCACGGAGCGACTCCCCGGCTTCGTGGCGGACGTGGTGGTGATGGTCAAGGTCGAGACTGTGTCCCCAGGCAGGTTCAGCACTGCGGGGGAGAAGGCGGCTCCCATGTCAGAGGTGACTCCGCTGACGGCGAGGGTGACCGGTCCGGTGAAGTTGTGCAGCGCAGTCACCGTGACCGTGTATGTCGTCGATTGGCCGCGCTTGACGCTTCTGAAGCTTGGAGAGGCGCTCAAGGCGAAGTCGGGCGGCGGGGCGGTGACGGTGATGTGGTCGGTTTTGGTGACCGTGTCGCTGCCCGACGTGTTGGTGGCGGTCAGCTTCACGGTGTAGGTGCCGGCGTCGGTGTAGGTGTGTGACGGGTTGCGCGACGTGGAGGTGGTTCCGTCACCGAAGGTCCATGTCCAGGCGGTGGGGTCGCCGGTGGAGGTGTCGGTGAACGCCACCGCCAGGGGGGCGGTGCCGGACGTCGGTGTCGCGGAGA
>JALZLC010000221.1 GCA_030858885.1 Actinomycetota bacterium | reverse complement strand
TTCGCCGTCGGTCTTCTCGGCCAA
The DNA here is from genome assembly GCA_030858885.1 of Actinomycetota bacterium. The sequence goes on along the minus strand of JALZLC010000221.1, from coordinate 3,885 downwards.
GATGCCGCTGAGCTCATCGACCAGGTCTGCCTCGTGACCGCCGCTGCGCCGCGCCTGCTCGGCGCGCGCAATGTCGGTCTGACCCTGCACCACCCGACGGGCGAACGACAGTACGGCCTCTTCCTCACGGCAGTCGTCGCGCATCGTCCGTAGCTCGTCGGTCGTGCGGTCGTCGAGCCCGTTGAGGAAGTCGGTAGCAGTGACCCGATCGATGCGGCGGCGCCGCTGTTCCATGGCCGTCCCTTCGTCGCCGCGCACGCCCGCGGCATTTGAGAGGATGGTACCCGCGCTGGCCGGAGTGAACGAGGACCTGCTGGGTTTCAGATACTCGTGTCGGGTGCTCACAATCCGCCACGCCTGCCTCATCTGCGACGGCCCCACCGCGGGCATGTGCGGTCGGCCGCGTCGGCGATGGAACCTGCACGCGGTTAGGTGGTCGCTGGGCGCGGAGCCATGGGTTGCCGCTTTATCCCGCGACGGGTGGGCGTCCGCCGCGGGTGGAGAGGGCCGTCGCGGCAAGATCGGTGGCCGCCGCCAACCCAGTCTGCACTCCGGCGCCACGCAGCCGCGCGGCGACCCAGCCGGCCGTAAACGCATCACCGGCTCCGGTCGAGTCGATGCTGTCAAGGTCTGGCGGCACGGTGGCGGCGGCGCAGTGCAGCACCTCGGTGCCGTCAGTCCATAGCGCGCCGTCCGCGCCGAGGGTGACGACGACCTCGGGATAGGCCTCGGCCAGAAGACGAATCGCCTCCCGCGGCTCGTTGCAGTCCGTGAGCACCCGGACCTCTTGCAGGTTCGGCAGGCAGGTGCCGACGCCGCGGGTCCAGTCCAGAAACGCCGCGGCGCCGGCAGCGCGCAGCGGTTGTGCCGACGACGGGTCGACCGAGACGGACATCCGCTGTTCCCGCGCTCTGCGGATGGCGTGCAGCGCTGCCGGTCGGGAGCCGTCGGCCAACAGCGCATAGCCGGCCACGTGCAGGTGAGCGGCAGTGTCGAACGGTGCCCGGTCGACGTCGGCGGTGGTCAAGGCCAGGTTGGCGCCGCGGTCGGGGTACATCGTGCGCTCGCCATCGGGCGTGACGATCACCACCACCGCGCCGGTGGGCAGGGCGTCGTCGGTGGCCAGGCGGCAGTCCACGCCCGCGGCCTGCAGCTGGGCGCGCTGGTCACGGCCGAACAGGTCGTCGCCGACCCGGGCCACCAGCGTCACGCCGACCTTGGCGCCGGCCAGCCACGCGGCGACGTTGCCGCCGGACCCACCGCCGGTGGCGCGGACCCGGGCGGAGGCGTCGCTGCCGACCTCGGGAGTCTCCAGGGCGCGGGCCAGGACGTCGACGACCACGTCGCCGACGACGATGACGCCGGACCGGCTCACCGTGAGATCGCCACGGCGATCTCCGCCGCCAGGCGGGCGTTGCGCCGGATGATGGCGACGTTGGCGGCCAGGCTCGCCCCGCCCGTCGTCCGGTGGAAGTGCTCGAGGAGGAACGGCGTCACCGCCTTGCCGGAGATCCGCTGCTCCCGAGCGGCGGTCAGACCCTCGGCAAGCACGCGGTCGTGCAGCACAGGGTCGAGCTGCTCGTCGGGTGGCAGCGGGTTGGCGACGACCAAGGCACCCGCGCCGACCGACAGCTCCCGCTGCGTGGCCCTGATGGCGGCGACGCCGGCGGGATCCTCCACGGTCCAGTCCACCGTCTGACCGGAGTCGCCGCGGTAGAAGCCGGGGAACGCGCGGGTGCGATAGCCGACGACGGTGACGCCGAGGGTCTCCAGCCGCTCGAGCGTGGCGCCGACGTCGAGGATGGACTTGACGCCCGAGCAGACCACGACGATCGGCGTGCGGGCGAGGGCGCCCAGGTCCGCCGACTCGTCCCAGGTGGTTGCCGCCTCCCGGTGCACACCACCGATCCCGCCGGTGGCGAACACCGCGATCCCGGCCCGCGCTGCCAGGGCGGCGGTGCTGGCCACCGTGGTCGCGCCGTCGCACCCGGCGGCGATCGCCGGGGCGAGGTCACGGGTGCTGACCTTGGTGACTTCGGGGCTGCCCGCGATCCGCTCCAGCTCAGCCGTGTCCAGCCCGATCACGGCCTGGCCCCGCAGCACCGCGACGGTGGCGGGCACGGCACCGGCCTCGCGCACCAGCTGCTCGACCTCGACCGCGACCTGCAGATTGTCCGGCCGCGGCAACCCGTGCGCGATCAACGTGCTTTCAAGTGCGACGACCGGCTCGCCCCGTGTCAGGGCGTCGGCGACGTCGCCGCGGACCCGCACCGCCACGTCGTGCATGGCCTCCTCCTGCTCGACAGCAACCGACCGGGGCAACCTAGCCCTGCGGAGGACGCGGCTCGACGACCCGGACGTCACCGGCGGCCGGGACCCTGGACGTCGTCAGCCCAGCGCGCCGGCAGGCCGCGGCGAACCAGCGGGCGTCCCGCACGGCGCAGGCGCGGGGATCGTTGTTGAAGAAGGCGTAGATCTCGGCGTCGCCGCCGTAGCGGTCGGCGAGCATCTGCGCCCGGGAGGCCAGCGCGGTGCGCCCGTAGCAGGGCCACGCACCGCGTCCTTCGTGGAAGCGGATGTAGCCCCATTCGGTGGTGCGCCAGGGCGGCGTCAGGTCGGCCGAGCCACGGTCGGCGATGCACAGGGCGGCACCGTGGCGGGTCAGCAGCCGCCGAGTGTCCTCGGTGAACCAGGAGTGGTGGCGCAGCTCTACCGCGACCCGGACGTCGGACGGGAACTCGGCCAGCGCGGCGTCGAGACGGTCGAGCGCTTGGTGGAAGGAGCCCGGCAACTGCAGCAGCACCGGACCGAGCTTGTTGCCGAGACCGCGCACAGCCGTCACGAAGCGCTCGACCGGCTCCCGCGGGTCGCGCAACTTCTTCATGTGCGACAGGTAGCGGCTGACCTTGGGGCACAACACAAAGTCGGCGGGTGTGGTCGCTGCCCAGGTGGCGAAGCGCTCGGTCGGTGGCAGCCGGTAGAAGCTGTTGTTGATCTCGACCGTGGCGAAGCGGTCGGCGTAGTGGTCCAGCCACTGGCGCTGCGCCAGTTCGCGGGGGTAGAAGGCGCCGCGCCAGTCCCGGTACTGCCAGCCGGACGTTCCGACGAGCACGGTCACGCTGACGGGCATACCCGCCGTGCGGGTGGTGACGCGCGGAACCGTGATGGGCTGGGCGTTAGGCTCGCGGCGGTGGAACGCCGATCAGGGACTTGACGGGGCGGGTCATGCGCGCTGAGGGACTGCCGGCCCCGCCCGCTGAGCCGGTGCTGCGATGGCGAGCACCCACCCGGGACGACGTGCCGGCCTGGCAGCGGCTGCTGGCGGCGGTCGATGCCGCCGAGGGCCACGGCGAGGTACCCGACGACGACGAGCTCGCCGACGAGTTCGACGCCGCCTGGACCGACCCGCGACGCGACGCGCTGTTCGGCTTCGACCACGAGGGGTCGCTGCTGGCGTTCGGCTGGGTGCAGTGCACACCGGGCGCCGTCGAGGTCCACCGGGTCCGGCTGTGGGGCGAGGTGCACCCCGGCTGGCGGGGTCGCGGCCTCGGGCGCTTCCTGCTGGCGTGGCTGGAGGCGCGGGGTCGGCAGGTCGCCAACGGCCTGCCGCCACGCCTGCCGAGCGTCCTGGAGGTGGCCGCCGAGGACGCCTTGGGCGACCGCATCGGGCTGTTCGAGCGGTCCGGCTTCGCGCCGGTGCGCTGGTTCAACACGATGCAGCGGGACCTGCGCACGGCGGCGCCGCCGCACGTCGCCGCTCCAACCGGGATCACCATCCGCCCGTGGACTCAAGACGACGACGAGGCCACCAGGATCGCCCACAACGAGGCCTTCGCCGACCACTGGGGCACGACTGCGGTGGAGCCCGAGCCGTGGCGCCACAGC
>JALZLC010000195.1 GCA_030858885.1 Actinomycetota bacterium | reverse complement strand
CACGCTCACGCGCAGCGTGCAGGAGTTCGAGACCCGTGACGAGGGTCGAGTCGGCATGTACGTCTGCGGGCCCACGGTGCAGGCGCCGCCGCACTTCGGCCACGCGCGCGCCGAGATCGTCCCCGACGTGCTGCGCCGCTGGCTGAGCTATTGCGGCCACGAGGTCTTCAGCGTCCGCAACATCACCGACATCGACGACAAGATCATCGCGCGCGGCCGCGACGAGAACCGGCCGGCCGTGGTCGTGGCCGAGGAGTACGCCAGGGTCTACGAGCGCCAGATCGAGCGCCTGGGCGTGTTGCCACCTCATGTGTCACCGCGCGCCACCGGTCACATCATCGAGATGATCGCCTTGATCGAGCGGCTGGTGGAGGTCGGCGCGGCGTACGAGTCGGGCGGCGACGTGTTCTTCGCCGTGCGCTCCTTCGACCGCTACGGGCAGCTGTCGGGCCGCAACGTCGACGAGCTGCGCTCCGGCGCTCGTGTTGAGCCCGACGAGCGCAAGCGCGACCCCCTTGACTTCGCCCTGTGGAAGCGAGCCAAGTCTGGAGAGCCCTCGTGGACGTCGCCGTGGGGGCGTGGTCGCCCCGGCTGGCACATCGAGTGCTCCGCGATGGCCGGCAAGTACCTGGGCACCGCCTTCGACATCCACGCCGGCGGCCTGGACCTCATCTTCCCCCACCACGAGAACGAGATCGCGCAGTCCGAGGCCGCCAGCGGGCGTCGCTTCGCCCGCTTCTGGCTGCACAACGGGCTGCTGATGATGGGCGACGCGAAGATGTCCAAGTCGCTGGGCAATGTCATCAGCCTCGACCAGGCGCTGGACCGCTACGGCCCCAACGTGCTGCGGATGTTCTTCCTGTCGGCCCACTACCGCTCGCCGATGGACTTTGATGAGGAGCGTCTGGCCGAGGCCGCCGCCGCCTTCGACCGCTGGAGCGCCTTTGAGCGGGCGACACGAGGGTTGCCGCCGCCCGATCCGCTGACAGCAACCGCTGCCGAGGACATCCGCCTGCGCTTCCACCAGGCCATGGACGACGATCTGGGTACCCCCGGCGCGCAGGCCGCGCTGTTCGATCTGGTCAGCGCGGGCAACCGGATGCTGGAGGCGGGAGCGCGCCCCGAGGCCGCCGTGGCACGTACCGTCTTCTTGCAGCTGGCCGGGGTCCTCGGCTACAGCTTCGCCGATGAGGCCGGTGTCGCCGGCCTGTCTGAGGCGCTGATCGCCGAGCTGTTGGCGCTGCGCACGCAGGCGCGCGAACGCCGGGACTTCGCCACCGCTGACGCCATCCGCGCGAGACTGACGCAGCTGGGGGTGGTCATCGAGGACTCCCCTGAGGGCCCGCGGTGGTACCTGGCGTCGCCTTGAGCAGCGGGCGGCCGCCACGGGCCGATGCCGGGGTGCACGCCATCCCGGGACGCAAGCCGGTTGCGGAGGCGCTGCGCGCCGGCCGGCGGCTGCAGGCGGTCACGGTGGAGCGACACGCCGCTGCCGACCTGGAAGCGCTGCTGTCCGCGGCGCAGCAGGCCGGCGTTCCCGTCCACCGCGGCGATCGCGACGACCTCGACCGGCTGTCCGGCGGCGTGCGGCACCAGGGGATCGTGGCCACCGCGCCGCCCTACCCCTACCGCCGCCTGGCCGAGGTCGGCGACACCGACCTGCTGGTGGTCCTCGACGGGGTCACCGATCCGCGGAACCTGGGAGCCATCGCCCGCAGCGCCGAGGCTGCCGGAGCTGGGGGGCTGGTCGTGCGGGAGCGGCGCAGCGCGGGGGTCACGCCGGCGGCGGAGAAGGCGGCCGCTGGTGCCCTGTCCTGGCTGCCGGTGGTGATGGTGCCCAATATCGTGCGAGCCCTTGGCGACCTCACCGAACGCGGGTTCTGGTCGGTGGGGCTGGCCGCAGCGGCGCCGGTGACGCTGTGGGACTGCGGCCTGCTCGACGGCAGGGTGGCGATCACGGTCGGCGGGGAGGGCGAGGGGCTGTCGCGGCTGGTGGCGCAGCGAGTCGACCAGCTGGTGGGAATCCCGATGTCGGGCACGCTCGAGTCGCTCAACGCCTCCGCCGCCACAGCGGTGGCCTTGTTCGAGGTGGCACGCCGGAAATCGTTCTTATGAGTGCGCTGAGCGCACAGACGCCCATCCGGCAGGCGTCCAGCAGGGAACAGGTGTAGAAGAAGCTGTGGTGTGCCGCCGCCACCACGAGCAGGCCGACGGGGAGGAAGTTTTGACGCCCGTGGTTTTCGCTTCGTCGCAAGCCAGTTCTGTGCAGCCGACCGAACCCGACGAGACCCTGGTCGTTCGCTGTTGGGCTGGCGAGGACGAGGCACTCGACCTGCTCCTGACGCGCTACCGCGCGGCCGTGCGCAACAAGGCGCGCTCGTACTTTCTGGCGGGTGCCGACCGCGAGGATGTGGTGCAAGAGGGCATGATCGGTCTGTACAAGGCCGTGCGGGACTTCGACCCCAGTCAGTCCAGCTTTCGCTCCTTCGCCGACCTGTGCGTGACCCGGCAGATCATCAGTGCCGTCAAGTCCGCCACCCGCCAGAAGCACACGCCGTTGAACAGCTACGTGTCACTGCACCTGCCGGCGCATCATGACGACGACGCGGGCGCCGAGATCGTCGACGAGATCGCGGACGAAGCGGTGGACCCGGCGGAGGCCGTGGTCTCCGCGGCAGAGTTGGCGATGCTCGAGGAGTACTTCGCCGAGATCCTGTCCGACCTCGAGGCCGAGGTTCTGCAGCGCTACGTCGAGGGCGAGACCTACGTCGAGATCGCCGAGGCCCTCAACCGCCACACGAAGTCGATCGACAACGCTCTGCAGCGCATCAAGAAAAAGCTGGACAGCTACTTGGCCCGGCGACACTTCGTCGAGGCTGAGGTTGCCGAGGCTGGAGTCGCTGAGGTTGCCGAGGCTGGAGTCGCCGAGACCGGCTGACCGCGGCGGCACGCCGCAATGCCGCGGCACGCCACAATGGCGGCATGGTCCGCATCGATCCGGCTCGACGGGACGTTCGCGAACGGCCTTCCCCCTCTCCAGCCAGAGTCCTGCTGCGGCCTCGCTGGCTGATGGCGCACGCCGTGGTCGTCGCGATCGCGGTCCTGTTCGTCAGCCTCGGCCTGTGGCAGCTGCGCCGGCTGGATGAGCGGCGCGACAGCAACGCCTTGATCTCCCAGCGCCTGACGGCCCCCGCCGAGCCGCTGGCGGCCGTCCTCGACGAGGTGGGGGCCGATCCCACAGCTCTGACGTACCGGCGCGTCACGGTGGACGGGCGGTATGTGCCGGCCGAGGAGGTGCTGCTCAGCCCGCGAAGCGACAACGAGGAGCCGGGGCACCACGTCGTGACTCCGCTGGTGACCACGGGCGGTGGCGCGGTGATGATTGATCGTGGGTGGGTTCCCTTCGCCCTTGACGAGCCACCGGTGTCCCAGGCCGCGCCGCCGCCTGGGCAGGTGCAGGTGGAGGGCATCGTGATGCCCGACCGGACCGCTAGTCGCTTCGGGTCCCGCAGCGGCACCGACGAGCAGGTCGACTACCTGTCGGTGGTCGACGTCGCGCTGCTGCAGCCCCAGGTCGGTGAGCCCCTGTACCCCTTCTACGTCCAGCTCGGCCGCCAGCAACCCTCGGCGGGAGCGCTGCCGCGCACTCCCGAGCCCCTCGATCTCGACGAAGGCCCGCACCTGTCCTACGCCCTGCAGTGGTTCTCGTTCTCGCTCATCGGGCTGGTCGGCTACCCGTTGCTGATCCGCAAGAGCCTGCACCGTGGCGGCGACCGGTCAGCTGGGCAGTCGCGGCAAGGTGGGACGGCCGCCGACAGCGGGTAGGGCTGTCGACGGAGCGTTCGAGCTCAATCCGAGCTCATCCAAAGGAGCAACCATGCAGTACGTGTCGTTGGAAGGCCGCCGTGTCCCGGCGCTCGGCCTGGGGACGTGGGAGCTGGAAGGCGCGACGTGCCGGAAGGCTGTGGCCACGGCCTTGGAGCTGGGCTACCGCCACATCGACACCGCCCAGGGCTACGGCAACGAAGCCGATGTCGGAGCGGGGATCGACGGCAGTGACCGCGAGGAGCTGTTCCTCACCACCAAGCTGGGCACCTCCAACCTCAGCACCCAACGGGTGCACAGCTCGACGCGCGAGAGCCTGGACAAGCTGGGCACCGACTACGTCGACCTGTTGCTGATCCACTGGCCGGTGGCCTTCGAGCGGGTCGACGAGACGCTGTCGGCGATGGTGGAGCTGCGAGAAGCTGGTGCCATACGCCACATCGGCGTGAGCAACTTCACGTCCGCGCAACTGGTCGAGGCCGCGCGCCTCGCGCCGGTGGCCTGCAACCAGGTGGAGTACCACCCCTTTCTTGGCCAGCAGGCGGTGTTGGCGGCAGCGCGGGAGCACGACATGGTCGTGGCGGCCTACTCGCCGTTGGCGCGGGGCGCGGTGATGGACGACGACACGGTCAACGACATCGCCGCCGCGCACGCTGCCACGCCCGGTCAAGTGGCGCTGGCCTGGCTGCTGGCCCAAGACGGCGTGATGGCGATCCCCAAGGCCAGCAGCCGCGAACATCTGCAGGAGAACCTGGCGGCTGTCGATCTGCGGCTGACCGATGAGGAACTCGGCCGCCTCGACGACCTCGAGCGGGGTCAGCGCATCATCGACCCGCCCTCCGCACCCGAATGGGACTGACCCCGGAGCTGTCTTTCGATGTCGACTGCTGACAACCTCACCCGCGACCAGGCGTTCACCCGTTCAAGCCTGCTGAGCGTCCGCTCGTACGACGTGCACCTGGATCTGACCGGTGATGGCGAGACCTTCGTCAGCACCACGGTGGTGCGCTTCGGCTGCGTGCAGCCGGGCGCGAGCACCTTCATCGACCTCGACGCGCGTGGCGTGCGCGCGGTGCGCCTCAACGGGCGCGAGCTGGCGCCTGAGACGTTCGGCGGCTTCCGGCTGGCGCTGGACGACTTGTCCGCTGACAACCAGCTGGAGGTGGTCGCCGACTGCGCCTACCAAACCACCGGCGTCGGCCTGCACCGGTTCACCGACCCGGTCGACGGTGCGGTGTACTGCTACACCCAGTTCGAGCCGTTCGACGCCCACCGGATGTTCGCCTGCTTCGACCAGCCCAACCTCAAGGCGACCTTCACCTTCAGTGTCGCTGCGCCTGAGAAGTGGGTCGTGATCAGCTGCGCCGAAGCGGTGCAGCAGCCAGAGGAGGGCGGGGCGGGACTCTGGCGCTTCGCGACGACGCCGCCGTTGTCGACCTACGTGACCGCCGTGGTGGCCGGTCCCTACCAGCAGGTGGCGCAACGCCACGGCGACATCGAGCTGAGGCTGCTCTGCCGCCGGTCGTTGATGGCGCATCTCGAGGCCGACGAGATCTTCACCATCACCGGCCAGGGTTTCGACTTCTACACCGCCACCTTCGACCATCCGTACCCGTTCGACAAGTACGACCAGGTCTTCGTGCCCGAGTTCAACGCGGGGGCCATGGAGAACGCAGCCTGCGTGACGTTTTCCGAGTCGTACCTGTTCCGCTCGAAGGTGACGGTGGCCAACCGCCGTCGCCGCGCGGAGACGATCCTGCACGAGCTGGCCCACATGTGGTTCGGCGACCTGGTGACGATGCGCTGGTGGGACGACCTGTGGCTCAACGAGAGCTTCGCGACCTACATGGCGTTCCAGGCCATGGCCTCGGCGACCGACTTCGAGGGCGCTTGGGCCGACTTCGCCTATGACATGAAGTCCTGGGCCTACAACCAGGACCAGCTGCCCTCCACCCACCCGGTGGTGGCCGACATGGTCGACACCGACTCGGTGCGCAACAACTTCGACGGCATCACCTACGCCAAGGGTGCGGCGGTGTTACGCCAGCTGGTGGCATGGGTCGGCGAGGAGGCGTTCGTCAAAGGCTTGCGCGGCTACTTCCCCCGCCATGCCTGGGGCAACGCCGAGCTGAGCGACTTCTTGGACGCTTTGGAGCAGGCGTCGGGCCGCGACCTGCGGGTGTGGGCCAAGCAGTGGCTGCAGACCTCGGGGGTGATGACGTTGCGCGTCACCGCCGAGACAGTGGACGGTCGCTACGGCGAGATCGCGCTGCGGCAGGCCGCTGCGCAGGACCACCCAACCTTGCCGTCGCATCGCGTGGGTCTGGGGTTGTACGACCTGGACGGTGGGCGGCTCGTGCTGCGCCGCCGCGTGGAGGTGGACGCCGAGGGCGCGCGGACCGCGGTCGGCGGGATGGCGGGCGAACGGCTGGCCGACCTGCTGCTGCCCAACGACGGCGACCTTGCCTACGCCAAGGTGCGGCTTGACGAGCGCTCGGTAAACACCATCACCGCGCATCTGGGTGTGCTGTCGGATCCGCTGTCGCAGGCGCTGTGCTGGCAGGCGGCGTGGGACATGACCCGTGATGGCGAGCTGGCCGCCCGGCGTTGGGTGGCATTGGTCGTGCGACACGCGGCCCAGGAGTCCGACGTCGGTGTGCTTACCCAGCTGCTGGCCCAGACCGCCGCGGCGATCGACCGCTACGGCGACCCGGACAACCGCGCGAGGGCCCGCCGGCAGGTCGCCGACCTGGGGCGGTCCGAGCTTGAGGGCGCCGAGCCGGGCAGCGACCGCCAGTTGATCTGGGTCAGGGCCTTCGCCGCGGCCGCGGCCACTGGCGAGCAGCTGGCAGTCGTCCGGGGGCTGCTGGACAGCAGTTTCCAGGTCGCAGGACTGGCCGTGGACACCGACCTGCGCTGGTACCTGCTGATGGTGCTGGCGGCGGCAGGCGAAGCCACCGACGACGACGTGAGCGAGGAGCTGCGGCGCGATCCGACCGACATGGGCCGGCGCAAGGCGGCGTCGGTACGCACGGCCATGCCGACGGCGCAGGCCAAGGCGCAAGCCTGGGCCGCGCTGACCCAACGACCCGCTCCGCCGCTGGCCACGATGCGAGCCCTTGTGGCCGGCTTCTGGCAGCGAGGGCAGCTGGAGCTGCTGCGCCCCTATGTCGAACGCTATCTGGAGGTCTTGCCCGGCGCGTGGTCGCAGCGCGACGCCGAAGAGGCGCTGTTGCTCACCGAGGGTTTGTACCCGGGGATCTTCGTCGAGCAGGCCACCGTGGACGTGGCTGACCGCGCCCTGGCCTCGCCGGCGCTGCCCCCGCCCGGGCGGCGGCTCGTCACCGAGGCGCGCGACGCAACGCAACGCGCGCTGCGCGCGCAGCGCACGGACGCCGCCGAGCGCTGAGACTGCGGCTGGCGGCACGGCCGCTATCAACTTCCACCCTCACACGCCGACGAAAGACCGCATGGGCTCCCGCGCTGCGGCAGGGCATGACTTCGACGTCGCGCTGGCGCGGCGGCTGTCGGCTGCGCGCACGATCGACGAGGCGGCCAGCGCGGTCGTCGAGCATCTCGTGGAAGCGGGGATGCCGTTGCCGAGCCTGTATCTGGAGCGCGGCGGTCGCTTGCGGTGCCGGGCGATGCGCGGCTACTGGCAGGTGCAGGACGGCATCCCACCGTCGCGTGGTGTGATCGGCGCGACGGTCCGCGGCGGGGAAACGATGCTGATCCGCCCGCAGCACAGCAACGACTACATCGAGGCGGCACCCAACGTCGCCAGCGAGGTCTGCGTGCCGCTGTGGGACGCTGGCACGGTCATCGGCGCGGTCAACGTCGAAGCCGAGTTCGACCTCGGCGACGAGCACGTGCGCACCGTCGAGGCCTCTGCCGCGGCGTTTGCCACACGGCTGGCCGAGTTGGGGGGACGACCTCGCGAGTCGCTCTCCCAGCAGTTGGTGCGTCATGTCACCGAGCTGGCCTGCTTGACCGACGCCGGCGAGGTCTCCGAGTACACGCTGGCGGCCGCCTGCGAGATGGCGGGGATGGAGTCGGCGTTCCTGGTGCTGTTCGACGCCAAGGGCACGCCGGCTGTCACGGCCCGGACCGGCCGGCTGTCGGGGATGCTGTGCTCCATCGGCACCGCGGGGCTGGTGACGATCGCGTCCTGGGTCGAGACGGGCAGCTCCTGCTACACCATGGGCGACCCCAGCGGCGTCGGCTTCGCCGGCCAGGACGCCTTCCGTCAGGCCGGGGCGCACACCGTCGTCGTGCTGCCTCTATCCGCCGGAGGCAGGCAGCTGGGCGTCCTCGTCGTGGCGGACCCGTCGTCGGTCCCGCCCCATACCGAGCAGCTCGAACGCCTGGAGCTGCTGGCGGTGCAAGCGGCCGGCTGCCTGTTGACGGCCGAGGCGATGACCGAGCTTCGCGAGCGGGCGGAGCGCGATCCGCTGACGGGCCTTGGTCACCACGCCACCTTCAACGCTGCCCTGGCGGGGGCCCGCCGACGGACCTCGGACCGACGACGCCACGCGGTCCTGGTGCTCGACGTCGACGGCTTCAAGTCGATCAACGACACCCATGGCCACCAGGTGGGCGATCAGGTGCTGGTCGAGGTGGCGGCTGCGCTGTCGGGCGCCGTGCGTGAAGGTGACGCCATGTACCGGATCGGCGGCGACGAGTTCGCCGCCGTGCTCGGGGTCACCGGCGAGGCTGACGCGCTGGCGGCCGCGGAACGGCTGCGGGAGGCCGTCGCGGCGACCGGCTGGACGACGGCCTCCATCGGGGTGGCCGTGGCCGCCTCCGCCGAGGATGACTCCACCCTGCTGGCACGCGCGGACCGGGCGCTGTACGAGGTGAAGGCCTCAGGCCGCGACGCCTGCCGTCTGGGCGCCACCGAGTAGCACTGCTTGAATCACGGACCATGGTCGGCAGCGTGATCGTGATCGGGGCCGGGGTGTTCGGCGCAGCCACCGCGCACGAGCTCGCCAGGCGCGGCTGGGCCGTGAGGCTGGTGGACATGGACGAGCCGGGCAACGACCGGGCCGCGTCCGGCGGCGAGTCACGCCTGTTGCGCTGCGGCCACGGCACCGACCGCTGGTACACCAACTCGGCCTGGCGGGCGCGCACCCTGTGGCGTGAGCTCGGCGCGGCAGTCGGCGAGGAGCTGTTCGTCGACTCGGGGGTGGTCTGGTTCGCGCACCGTGACGACGGCTGGGAAGCGTCCAGCGAGGCGACCTTGGACGCCGCCGGCATTCCGGTCCAGCGGTTGGACTGCGCGGCCGCGCGCCAGCTGTTTCCCGACCTGCGCACCGACGACCTGTCCTTCGTCCTGTACGAGCCCCACGCCGGTGTCCTGCGGGCGCGGCGGTGCGTCACCGCGCTGGTGCGCCAGGCGGTTCGCTATGGAGCGCGGTGGCAGCAGGCGCGAGCAGCCTTCGCCGGCGCCGCGGTCAGCGTGGATGGACAGCGCCGCACCGCCGACCGGGTGGTCTGGGCCTGCGGACCGTGGTTGGCCAGGCTGTTCCCCGAGTTGGTCGAGCTGCGGGTGACCAAACAGGACGTGCTGTTCTTCGGCGCCTCCGCCGCCTGGCGCACTCCGGGCGTTCCCGGCTGGGTGGACTACGACTTGGCGGCCTACGGTCTTGGCGAACTGGACGGGCGCGGCGTCAAGTGCAACTCGGATGTGGAGGGGCCTGCCTTCGACCCGGACACCGGCGCCAGGGTGATCTCGCCGGACAGTGAACGACGCGCGCGTGGCTACCTCGGACGGCGCTTCCCTTGTTTGGCGGACGCGCCGCTGACCGGCAGCCATACCTGCCAGTACGCGCTGACCGCCGACACCGAGTTCATCGTCGACCGTCATCCCGAGCACGAGGGTGTCTGGCTGCTGGGCGGCGGCTCCGGCCACGGCTTCAAGCACGGTCCCGCCGTGGCCGAGCACGTCGCCGACCTGATCGATGGGCGGGCCGAGCCGGACCCGCGGTTCCGCCTCGGTGCCCGGCCCGTCGCCGGAGCCCTGCGCACGGCCGGAGGCGGCGTGCGTGAGTAGCCGGATCCTCGGCACGCTTGCACGATTATGGTGCGCTACCGCTGCGCTGCTTGAGCGCGATGGTGCGCTTCCGCTGCGCTGCTTGAGCTCGGAGCCGCCGCCGATCAGGCAGAGTAGGCGGGCATGGAGAGCCTGTCGCTGTTCGATGTCGAGCCGGAGCCGCCGGCCGCCCAACATGACCTGGCAGCCGCGCTCGCCGGCCACCGGCCGCGCTCGCCGGCGCCCGTACCGGCACCGACGCGCGGTCCGACGCTGCTGGCGGTCGACGGCAACTCGGTGGCACACCGAGCCTTCCACGCCTACGGCACGGTTGCCGACCGTGGTGGGCTCTACGGCTTCCTGGCGCTGCTGGTGGCGATCACCGACATCGTCGGTCCCGACGCGGTGGTCGTGGGCTTCGACTGCCGGACGTCGTCGGTGCGCAAGCAACGCTGGTCGGGCTACAAGGCCAACCGCGGCGACAAAGACCCGGCCCTCCTCGCCCTGCTGGAACGGCTGCCCTCGGCGCTGCGCGAGCTCGGTGTGGCCGTCGTCGTGCCACAAGGCTGGGAGGCCGACGACGTCATCGGCTCGGCCGCCCGGGCCGCCGAGGCCGCCGGCTGGCGCTGCGTGGTGGCCACCTCCGACCGCGACGCCTATTCGCTGATCAGCGAGCGCACCACGGTCCTGCGGCTGACCTCGGGCATGGATCGCGCGGTGGAGGTCACCGCCGAGCGGCTGCGCGCCGAGGTTGGCATCCGCGCAACCCAGTACGTCGAGTTCGGGGCTCTGCGCGGTGACACCTCGGACAACCTGGCTGGCATCCGCGGCATCGGTGGGAGCCGTGCCGCCGCGCTGCTGCAGGCGTTTCCCACCGTCGCCGAGGCCGCCGCCGACCCGATCGGCTGCCGCAGCGTCCTTGGTCGCCCGCTGGGTCAGGCGCTGCTGGACGACCTGGCCGGCACGGCCTCGGTGTTCCGGCGTAACGTCGAGCTGATGACGATCCGCCGGGACCTGCCCGTCGACGTGACGGCCTGCCGGCGCAGCGTGCCCACCGAGCAGGTCGCGGCGCGGTTGGTCGGCTGGGGGCTGCCGGGCCTGGCGGCACGGGTGGCGGTGGCGCTCGGGATCGCCCCGCCCACGGGTCCACCGCTGTCGGACGCCGACGCGCCAGCCTGGGTGGCTTGACGCCCACCGAGCGGCATCAGCCGGCCGCCGCCAGACGCCGGATGGTCTCGGCGAGCACCGCGACTCCTGCCGGCAACGCCGCCTCGTCCAGGTCGAAGGCGGGACTGTGGTGGGGCGCGGTGATGCCTCGGGCGGGGTCGGCGACGCCGAGCTGGAACATGGTCACCGGCAGACCGGTCTCGCCGAAGGCATAGAAGTCCTCGGACCCGAGGCTGGGCTCGGATACCCGTACCACCCGGTCGGCGCCAAGGACGGCAGCGGCGGCGCCGGCGACCACTTCGGTCAGCGCAGGGTCGTTGACGCCCACCGGGTAGCCGCGCTCCAGGTCCACGGTGACGGTGGCGCGGTGAGCCGCCGCGATGGCGTGCGCCAGTTCGGGGATGCGCCGGTTCAGCAGCTCACGGTTGTGCTGGTGCAGGGCGCGGATGGTGCCGCTGAGCGTGACCGAGGATGCGATGACGTTGTCGCGGTGGCCGCCGTGGATGGACCCGAAGGTCACGACCACCGGCTGCACCGGATCGACCTCGCGCGTCACGAGCTGCTGGATGGCGGTGATCAACTGGGCCGCGATCGGCACCGGATCCACGGCGGTGTCGGGATGTGCCGCATGGCCGCCGACACCGTGGACCGTGATGGTGACGGTGTCGTTGGAGCCGCTGGACGGTCCCGTGCGGATCGCAACGGTGCCGCTGGGATGGGCGCTGGCCACGTGCAGCGCCAGCACCGCCTCGGGTCGGGGGTCGTCCAGCACACCGGCGGCGACCATGGGCTGCCCTCCGCCAGGGCCCTCCTCGGCAGGTTGAAAGTACAGCGCGACCGTCAGCGGCAGGTCGTCGACGCTCGCCAGCAGCTCCGCCAGACCGAGCAGCACGGCCACATGGCCGTCGTGGCCGCAGGCGTGGGACACCCCCTCGAACTCGGAGCGGTAGCCGTCGCGGCCGGGTGCCTCGGGGACGGGCAGGGCGTCCATGTCGGCTCGGACCCCGACGCAGCGGGTTGCCTGGCCCCGCAGCACAGCCACGACGCCGGTCCCGAGCACGCGGCGGTGGGCGACCGACAGGTCGTCGAGCACCGACTCGATGTAGTCGGCGGTGGCATGCTCGGCGAAGCCCAGCTCCGGTCGCCGGTGGATCGTGCGGCGATGGGCGGTCAGCCGCCCGGCCAGCCCGCCGGCGGCGGCATGGATGGCCGCGGTCTGCAGTTGCACGCCAGCGCCTGCTAGGACTGCCCGGCGGTGTCACCGGCTTGGCCAACTTCCACGCTTACCTTGTCGTCGGCGAAGCTGAGGTAGCCGGCGAGCCGGGTGCCGTCAGGCAGCGGTTGCGGGTACGACCAGGCGGCGTCGGCGACCTCCTGCCCGTCGACCACCGCCGACCAGTACGACGCCTGGCCCTTGTAGGGGCAACCCGTGCGGGTGTCGCTGGGCGTCAGCAGCTCGGAGGCGACATCCTCGGGCGGGATGTAGGCGCGAGGCGGCAGGCCGGTCTCGAAGACCATCCGCGGCCGGGTGGTCTCGGCGATCAGCTGGTCGCCCAGCGACACCCGGACCAAGCGGGAGCTGTCCAGCACGTCGACGCGGTGGTAGGGGTCGCGGAAATGGGCGAAGACCTCCTGGTCCTCCTCGAACCACGCGTCCAGCGCGTTGGGGTAGAAGGCCAGGTAGCCGGCGAGGGGTGGTGCGGAGTCCAGCGGCGCTTCGTAGGTCCAGACGGCGTTGGCCGTCTCGCGGTCCCCGACCCTCAGCGACCGGTAGGAAGCGTCGCCCTTGAACGGGCAGTGCGTGCTGTGGTCGCTGGCCACGAGCACATCGCAGCGCACGTCCTCGGCGGGAAAGTACAGCGTCGGTAGCAGCCCGGTCTCGTGCAGGCGCACCGCCGCGGTGGTGTCGACCACGGTCTCGCCGGCGAACGTGCCGCGAACCCGTTGCGCGACCGGCTCCCAGTACAGGACATGAGCGGGCCCCTGCC
>JALZLC010000180.1 GCA_030858885.1 Actinomycetota bacterium | reverse complement strand
GCCTGCCGGCGGCCATTCAACTCCTCGAGCGAGGCGGTGGCCATGTGGGCGATTATCCTGCCGCCCCAATGACAGCCACCGTGCGGGTCGAGTTGGAGCCGGTCACCGCCGCCGACAGCCGCGCGGTCCTGGCCAACCTGTACCCGCTGTACCTCTACGAGCTGTCGTCGTTGCTCGATTACTACGCGCTGGACGAGCCGGGCCGTTGGATCCCAGACCACCTGGATGACTGGTTGCACGCGCGGCTGCCGGGCCTGCACTCCTCTCTGCTGCATGCCGGTGGCCACCTCGCTGGCTTCGCCCTGGTTGGCACCCAGCGGTGGTCCGGCCCTTCAGGAGTAGGGGCGAGGCTGCCATGCCGCTGGTGTCCCCGCTTCAGACCCGCGAGACCGACGGGACCATTACCGTGTGAAGAGGCGCTTTACTTTGTGTGATGTATCTCGTAGGGTGGTCGCCCGGCTTCCCCCTTCGTGGAGAAGCCGACAGCGGGGCCGCCCAGGGTCGATTGGGGGGACTCTGGGCGGCCCCCACTGGGCCTTCGCCACGGTCGTCGCGAGTGGCTGAAATTCAGGACCCGGGTCAGTAGCCGCGGGCCTGGGGGATGCCAGCAGCGGGCGGCTCGCGCAACAACCACACGGGGTTTGACAGGCCGACCACCTCGCCCGTGGCGTCCAGCACCTGGGTGCGCACGAACGACGATGAGCTGGTGTCGACCGCTAGCACCGCCGCTCCGCCGCCCAGCGCCGTGTCCGCATAGGTGGCGATCACTCGTGTGGCGGGGAAGGGGAACAGCGGTCCGGCGTAGTCGACGCGACCTTGCACGACCTGCAGGCTGCCGCCGGCGGGTAGGTCGGTGGCGGTGACCCGCAGCTGGCGGCGCCACAGCCCCGACACCGACACCGAGCCCATCGGGCACACGCCGTCGACCAGCAGATCCAGGCTGCCGCGATATCCCGACAGCGATCCGGACCAGGCGCGCCCGGCTGCCAGCGCACTCAGCAATCCCGACTCCTGCGTATCCGCCGCCCAGACCGACGTGATCCAGTTGTTGCGGGTGCCCGACCAGTCGCGTGCGAAGTGGTCGTCGCTGGTGCCGTTGCCGGTCAGGAACATCGCGTTGCGCGAACAGATGTCCCACAGCGCCACGTGACGCGCCAGATCGACGCCGCCCCGCACCGGATAGCCGACCTCCAGCAGGTCGCAGCCCATGGCCTGGTTGTCCAGGATCGCTGCGCCGGTCTCGGCCAGCATGTCGTCCTGTTCCGAGGACGACAGCGCCGCGCCGGAACCGAGGCCGAAGGGATGGTTGTAGCTGACCAGACCACCACGAGCGTGGATGTCGGGGACGATGCGATGCTCCAGGATCGTCTTGTAGTCCGCATTGCCGGCAATACCGCTGTAGTCCGGCAGCGTCACCGTGCCGCCGAACCAGTTGACATGCGGAAGGCCGAGCGACACCTCCAACCCCTGCTGCTGCGTCACCGCAGGGTGGCTCTCGGCATACGCCGCCTGCAACCTGCCTTGTAGTCGCAGCGGAACGTCCCCGCTGGTCTGGCGCGAGAAGCGCAAGTAGTCGAAGTAGCCCTTGACGTTGCGCCCGGTGCTGACCGCGTTGAGCGTCAGACCGACCAGTGAGAAGTCGCGGGCATCCATGTCCGGCCACAACGCCGCGATGTCCTCGGCCGGCCGCAGGACCACCGAGTTCCACTCGCCGACGTCGACCACCACGTTGATGACCCCAGTGCGTTCGGTCACCGAGCGGCGCTGCGGTCTGGCCCGGCCCCTGAACCGGTACGACAGCTGGTACTCACCTTCTGAGCGGCCGTTCTGGGCGGGATGGTAGGAGCTGCTGATCCGCAGCTCGAGCCAGCCGGTCAGGCCGATCTCGATGGGCAGTACCTCGAGGAACAGTGTCTGGCCGGTGAGGTTTGCCCGATAGTTCCACCGCGCCGGCGCCGACTCGGCGTAGAACCCGAGCCGCGCCTCAGCCCCGTTGCTGCTCTGCGCCGTGACCTGCAGGCTGCCACCGGGGACCGTATCCAACGGGGAGGCGGGCGCGGAAACGATTCCCCCTGTCGACGCCGTGGTCAGTGGGCCGCTGGTCTCCCGCTGCCACAGCCACGGGTCTCCCTCGCCAGGCCCGCCGCTCTCGTTGGTGAGGCTGGTGAAGTGCACCGCTTCGCGGTAGTTCTCGGCCGACATCCGATGGTCGTGGTCGGTCCACCACAGCACGTCCACGTCGTTGGTCTCGGCCTGCAGGAGGTGGGCGGCCATCGAGCCCGACCCCTCACTGAACGACGAATGGATGTGCATGGCCATCGAGACGGGGAGGCTGCCGTCAATCGTGGTCGCCAGCGACCGGCGCGGCACCGTGCCGAGGACGGCCGCAGCGGCCGCCAGGGAGCCGGTGGACTGCAGGAAACGACGGCGGGTCAGACCAGATGCTGGCGCGATCGGGTGGTGACCCGCTGCGCCGGCGTCGTCACACAATGTCTAACCCCCCCGAAGCTGCCTTGAACCAAGAACGCGCCTGTGGCGACGCGGACGACTCCTGCAAGTGTGCCATGCAAGTGCCATGGCCCCTGGCCGCGGTGCAGCGCGAGCTAACAGCAGTCGTCGAGTGCTTCGGCTCGCCAGTGCCCCAGACCCTCGCGGCCGGCGACGTAGACGATGCCCAGTCCCGCCAGGGGGTCCGCCCACCACCACCCGAGCAGCGCGTTGAGACTCAGCCCGGCTAGCAAGATCGCCGACAGCCACACGCAGAGGGTGGTCTCGGCTGCGTCAGCCTGCAGTGCCCGGCTTCCCATGCGCTTGCCGACCCGGCGCTTGGCCTTCGCCAGCAGCGGCATCACCACCAACGAGACGACTGCCAGGACGATCCCGACGATGCTTTCATCCGCTTGTTGGGCGGTGAGCAACTTGCGGACCGACTCGACGCCGACGCCGACGGCGAGGATGAGGAACGTCACGGCGATGATCCGCACCGCCCGCTGTTCCGCGGCTTGGGAGACTTCGGCACCGTGGCGCTCTTTGGACAGCCGCCACAGGATCGTCGCTCCGGCGA
>JALZLC010000175.1 GCA_030858885.1 Actinomycetota bacterium | reverse complement strand
GCAGCCCGATGGTGACCAGCTCATGGGGCTCGCGCCCGACGTTCTTGAAGTTGAGGCCATAGGTGCCGGCCTTCACGGTCCGCGGCAGTCCCCCGTAGCCATAGTCGAAGGCTGTCACCTTGAGGGTCTGGCGTGCGGTTTGGCCGAACTGACGGCCGCGCCGCCCAGGGTCAACGAACCGATCAATGACAGGACGAGCGCCAGGCGCCCGAACACACGCATTGAGAACTGCCTCTCCAGCCCCACCTTTCCGCCAGAGCCCCGCTGGCTCCTCCGCGCCGGCAAGGTGCCGGTGGGATCAGCCGACGTCAACACCCGGACCTGCTCGCCGGGCACGGGACCGACATCACCCTGCGCTAACTCCCCCACTCAGGGTCAGCCCGATCATGCCGATGACCAGATCACCATGTCTGCGACTCCGATCACCGCCGCCCCTGAGGTATCAGCCGCTCCTCGCCGGCCACAGCCCGCAACCTCCTCCCCGATCGCCACGGCGGCCCGCGCCTTCGGTGACGACTATCCGCCGCTACGCGACCAGTGGCGCATCCGAGCAGCCGGGTCGCTCCTGGTCGTCACCACGCTGCTGTACGCGCCGTGGATGCTGACGTCGCTCAACCTCGACGAGCCGTGGCTGGCCTTGCCGTTCGCCGCCGCCAACATGTTCTCGATCGCCTACGGGCTGCTCACCATCGTCAACGCCTGGAACCGGTACGTGCCGCAGCGACGTCCCCTTCCCGTCGGTGCCGAGCCGCTGATCGGGATCATCATCCCGACCTGCGGGGAGTCCGTGGCCATGGTCTTGCGGACAGTCACCTCGGTGTTCGAGCAGGATTGGCCCGCCGACCGCATGATCGTCGTGGTCTCCGACGACGGTCACGACCCCGAGCTGGAGGCGGCGCTGGCTGGGACCACCGTCCGCTACCACTCGCCTCCAGCGCGGTTCGCCCCGGGCCGCGACGGCGCGGCGAAGGCCGGCAATCTCAACTCGGCGCTGGCCATGCTGGATGCCGAGCATCCCCAGATCCTGTACGTGGAGACGCGTGACGCTGACGACGAGCTCGGCTCCAGCGGCTTCTTGCGCCAGGTGGTCGGTCAGTTGGAGGCGGACGCGCGGATGGCCTACGTGCAGACGATCAAGGAAGCCCAGGTCAGCGCCGGCGACCCGTTCAACAACCGCGAGTCGATGTTCTACCGCGGCCAGATGCTGGCCCGTAACGCCGCCAACGCCGTCTTCCCGTGCGGCTCGGGCGTCGTCTGGCGGCGCGAAGCCCTGCGTGATATCGGCAACTTTCCGACCTGGAACCTCGTGGAGGACCTGCAGTCAGGCGTCGAGGCGCTGCGCCGCGGCTGGCGGGGTCTGTACCTCCCCATCGTCGGCGCCGTGGGCCAGCACTCCCCCGAGGACGTTCCCAACGTCTACAAGCAGCGCGGCACATGGGCGATCGACACCGTGCGGCTGATGACCTGGGGTGATCTGAGCGGCCTCGGGTGGCGCCAGCGAGCGCACTTCAGCGAGATGCTGCTGTTCTACCTCAACGCCTTCACCGTCCTGGTCTACATCCCTAGCGTGATCTTCTCTCTGCTCGGGTGGACGCCACTGCAAGGCACGGATCTCGGCTACGTCAGCCGCATGCTGCCGCTGGTCCTGGCGACCGAGGTCTGGCTGATGATGGTCAACCATCCCTACAACGACCGGCGCCAGCGGCAGCGCCGTCCCATCCGCGCACTGTGGCAGGTGCGGATCATGTGGACGGGCATGGCGCCGATCTACATGAAGGCTTGCGTGCAGGCGCTACTCGGGGGCCCCAACCGCAAGCCCGTCTACAAGGTCACGCGCAAAGAAGACGATCTGCGCTGGCACTGGCGGCACACGCTACCCCAGACCTCGCTGCTGCTGACCGTGATCGGCGTAATGATCTACGCGGTGCGGCACGGAACGCTACCTAGCGTCAGCCTGCTTGCAGGCTCGGTGTACTGGGGTGGACTCAACATCGTGCTGCTGACCAGCTTCGTGAGCCGGGGTTGGCACGGGCTCGAATGGACCAAGCGGACGATCACCCGCAGCGTCGTTCGCCACAGCGGGTCCTGACCCGTTCGCGGCGCGTCGATCCAGAAACCGAGAAGCCGGCGCAACGCCGGCTTCTCGGTGCCGCAGGTCAGGTCAACGCCGACCGTGACCCCTGGTCACGGCATCGAGTGCGTTCACGACGCCGTGCCCGTAGAACCCGTTGTGGCTGCGGCTGCCCTCGCAGCGGGCGTTGTAGGGCGACGTGTCCTCAATCGGCAGCTCGGGATAGATCTGCAACCGCGGACGCGGGCAGGCATGCTCGGTTGCGGTGCGCAGCAGGATCCGCTCGGTTCGCCGTGGGTGCAGCGTCAGGCCGCCGAAGTGCTTGCGTCCCTTGCGCCGATGGTCGGTGTGGCCGTACTCGCTGACGATGAGGGCTGCCACTCCGGCCGCGTGCGGCGAGGACATCGACGTCCCTTGCAGGTACCGGTAGTAGGCGCCGTCCTTGAGCACGGTCAGGGTGTCGTTCGGCGTGCCGTCAGGGTTGAGCAGGCCGTTGGCCCGCAGCACGTACTCCGGGTAGGTCGACAGGACCCGGCGCCGCGGCTCGCTGAGCTCGTCGGTGAACCAGCCAGGGTCGTAGGCGTCACCGCCGGGGGCCGACACGTCGGCCTGCTCGATGCCTAGTCGGAGTAGTAGGACTTGCGGCCGCTAGGCCCGAGGGCTGTCACGGCGATGACACCGTCGGCCTCGCTGGGCAATCGCAGGCAGGAGTTGTCGACTTCGCGTGGGTACGCCGCACCCGGGGGGT
>JALZLC010000174.1 GCA_030858885.1 Actinomycetota bacterium | reverse complement strand
GCGGCGCCGACCAGGCGATCGCGATGACGAAGCCGGCGACCAGCCCGCCGGCGTGCGCCTGCCAGGCGATGTTGAAGCCGGGAGCGAACGCCAGAGCCATGTTGATGCCCAGCAGCACCAGCAGCTGGCGCAGGCTCGCCGCGCCCGCGGCCGTCCGTCGGCGCCGGTACGACGCCGCCAGCCATGCCCCGAACAGCCCGAAGATCGCGCCCGACGCGCCGACCGCCACACCTTGCGGCGCCAGCAGGTAGAAGGCGACGCCACCGCCGAGGGCGGCGGCGACGTACAGCGCAAGGAACGCCGCCGATCCGACCTCGCGCTCCAGCTGCGGTCCGAAGATGTACAGCGCCCACATGTTGAACGCGATGTGGACGATGTTGGACGGGTCGTGGAAGAACGCCGCGGTCAGCAGCCGCCACCACTGCCCGTCGGCGACCAGCTCGTTGGCCTGCACGCCGTAGAACAGCAGCAGATTGCTCAGCGGCGGCGCCACGAACCCGATGACGAAGATCGCGACGCACACTGCCAGGATCGTGTAGCTAACGATCGCTGTCCGGGTTTGGCGGCGGCGTACGTCGTTCATGTCGAGGGTGCGCGTGCCCGGCACCGGCGCCGAGCACTCCGGGCATTTCTGGCCCACTGACGCCGTGCGCACACAGTCGATGCACACGGGCCGCTCGCAGTTGGAGCACGATAGCCGTGTCTCGCGGTCGGGATGGCGGTAGCAGGTTTGCAGTCGTTCGGTACTCACCGGGTCCACGCTAGCGCCGGGCCCCTCGGCTCGGACGCCCAGTTGACGGGTAAGGGGGCACCGGTGCGCCGCAACGGGTAGGGCCACCCGGTGGACCCGCCCGCGTGGGAAGGAACGCAGATGACCGCACTTGATCGAGCCCTGGCCGAGCAGCCAGGCGCCGTGGCGCTGGCGATCGCCCGCAGCCGCATGCTCATCGGCTTGTTGGCGCTATTGGGCACCCGGCGGCTGCTGCGACGCGCGTTGCGCCAGCCGCTGGTGCCCTCCGACGAGGCGGTGGCGGCGTTGCGCATGGTGGCGTCGCGGGACGTGGCGCTGGGTCTGGGCGCCGAGCTGGCCGCCCGGCGCGGACCTCAGGCGCTGCGCGGCTGGGTGGAGGCGGGTGGCCTGGTCGACGCCACCGACGTGGTGGCGCTGGGTGGGGCGCGTACGTTGCGGCCCGTCGCGCGCTGGGGCGGGGTGCTGCTGGCCGCGGTGGGGGCCGTGCTCAGCAACCAAGCGGCGCGCAACCTGACCTGACCGGCGAACGGGCTGAACACGGTGGGCTGGCGCTCACGCATCGGCGGCGCCTGAGCTAGCGGTACAGCCCCTCGATCTCCTCGGCGAAGTGCTCGGCGATCACCTGCCGCTTGAGCTTGAGCGTGGGTGTCATCTCGCCATGCTCGATGGTGAAGTCACGCGGCAGCACTGTCACCCTGCGGATCGATTCGGCCTTGGACACGGCCTGGTTGGCGTGCTCGACCGCCTTGTCGACCTCGGCGCGCACGGTCTGGTCCTCGGCGAGCTGCGCCGGCGAACCCGACAGTTCGTGCTCCTTGGAGAAGGCCGCCAACTCGTCGGGCTCCAGGGTCACCAGCGCCGCCACGAAGGTCCGGTTGTCGCCGACGACCATCGCCTGGGACAGCAGGCGGTGGGACTTGAGACGCTCCTCGAGGACGGCGGGGGCGACGTTCTTGCCCCCCGCCGTGACGATGATCTCCTTCTTGCGACCGGTGATCGTGATGTAGCCGTCGTCGTCGATCTCGCCGATATCGCCGGTGCACAACCAGCCGTCCTCGGCGAACACCTCGGCGGTGGCCTGCTTGTTGTTCCAGTAGCCGGAGAACACCCCCGGTCCGCGGATCAGCAGCTCGCCGTCCTCGGCGCCCTTGATCTCGGTGCCGGCGTTGGGGCGTCCGACCGAGCCGATGCGCAGCTTGGTCGGGGAGTTGAACGCCGACGCCGCACTCGTCTCGGTCAGCCCGTAGCCCTCCAGGATCGTGATGCCGGCGGCATGGAAGAAGTATGCGAGGTGCGGCGACAGCGGCGCCCCGCCCGACACGCAGTAGCGGACCCGCCCGCCGAGGGCGTCGCGCAGCTTGCTGTAGACCAGCTTGTCGGCAAGGCCGCGCTTGAGGCTGAGGACGCGACCGGGGTTGGCCGTGGTCGCCCACTGGCGCGATGTCGCCACGGCGAAGTCGAACACCTTGCGCTTGGGGCCCTCGGCTTTGCGCTGAGCGGTGTTGAAGACTTTCTCGAACACGCGAGGCACCGACAGCAGGAAGGTGGGGCGGAAGGTGGACAGGTCCTCCACGAGGGTGCCCAGCGACCGCGCGTAACCCAGCTGGGTGTTTGCCTCCAGGCAGGCGAACTGGATGATGCGCGCCAGCACGTGGGCCAGCGGCAGGAACAGCAGCGTGGAGTCGCCGCTGGTGAACAGCTCCGGCAACATGGTCTCGCTCTGGCGGGCGGTCGACAGCAGGTTGCCGTGGGTGAGGAGGCAGCCCTTCGGGTTCCCGGTCGTGCCAGAGGTGTAGATGATCGAGGCGTGGTCGTCGACGTTGGTGGCGGCGACGCGCTCGGCAACTTGCGCGGCCGCCGCGGCGTCGCCTTGGTCGGCCAGCGCGTCCAGACCCCCGTCGTCGATCACGAACACGGCCAGCCCGTCGATCGCCCCTTCCCGCGCGGCATCCATCTGCTTGGCCTGGTCGGCGACCGCGACGATGGCCGCCTTGGCACCGGAGTCGGACAGGATCCAGGCGCACTGCTCGACCGACGACGTCTCGTACAGCGGCACGGTGACGGCGCCGGCGGACAGGATGGCGAGGTCCGCGACCGTCCATTCCATGCGGGTGTTGCTCATCAAGGCGACCCGGTCGCCGCGCCCGATGCCCAGCGCGATCAGCCCGGCCGCGATGTCGCGCACGCGGTCGGCCAGCTGCGGCCAGTCCATCCCTCGCCACTGGTCATCCACCGACCACCGCAGGATCTGGCGGGCGTCACCGGCGGCCGCGCGTTCCCACAACCGCGACGTCAGGTTCTCACCGCTGGCTACCGCGACCGGCGTGTCGCCTTTGCTGTACTGCGCCATGCCCTGGCTCCTGTCGCATGTCGTCGGCTTTGGCGTCGCCGCCTCAGACCCGTCGCGGGCGGCCGGAACACCGCAACGCCATGGTCCCGCAGCCGCATGGTAACGGGGGCGGTTACCGCGCGGAAGCCGCGTTCACGTTGCCGAAGCCGGAAGCTGCCTGACAACGTCGGCCCGCGCCAGAAAGTCGCCGACGACGGCCAGCCACGCCTTCGCATTCTCCAACTGCGGCGAGTGTGCGGCGTCGGCGATCACCGCGTGCTCAGCCCCGGCGACGGATGCGACCAGCAGGGCCTGCTCGGTGGCGGTCCACGACTCGTCGTCCTCGCCGTGCAGGACCAGGACGGGGATGTCGATGCCGCGCAGGAACGCTCCCAGTGGCGCGGCGGAGATGAGGGCGCGCACCTCGCCGATCACGGCGGCGGGGTTGAGCGCGAGGAACCGGCTGCGCTCGAACGCCTGGCGCTCGGGGTCTTCGTCGATCGAGCGGGGCGACGGATCGCCGACGGGCTCCCGCGCCACCGCAAGGGCGGTTTCCAGGCCGGCGTCGCGCGTGGTCACCGCGATACGGATCTTGTGTGCGGCGCGCTCCTCGCGCTGGGCGCCCAGGCCGGTGTCGGCCAAGATCAGGGAACGCAGCCGCTGGCTGGCGACCGCCGCAGCCCGTTGCACGATCAGCCCGCCGAGCGAGTGCCCGAGCAGGTGGCACTCCCCCAGCTGCAACGCGTCGGCCGCCCGCAGCACCCAACCGGCGGCCGCCTCCAGCCCGTAGGCGGCCGGGTCGTCAGGCCCGGGCGTGCCACCGTGACCCGGCAGGTCGACGGTCACCACCCGCCGCTCGGCGGCCAAAGTGTCGAGCACCGGCTCGAAGTCCTCCTTGGAGCCGGTGAAGCCGTGCACGCACAGCAGCGGCGCGCCAGGGCCGTCGCCACGGTCGAGTGTCGCCACTGCCGCGCCGTCCACAGCTACGTCCATGCGCGCGAGGGTACCGGCGCGCCGATCCGCCGCCCCGGAACGAGCTCAGCGGGCGCCGTCGGATAACACGGTGTACAGGCTCAAGCCGTTGCCGTCGGGGTCGGCAAAGTCGCAGAACGCGATCACGCCCTCGATGACGGTGATGGCGCCGACCTCGATGCCCAGGTCCAGCAGGCGCCGGCGCTGCGCTTCGACGTCGCGAACACCGATGCGGAAGGCGAAGTCCTGGCCGGCCAACGGCGCGCCCTGGTACAGCTGCAGCCAGCAGCCGGCGACCTCGAACTCGACGATCCCGTCCACCGGCTCGAGGTCGGCCTGCCGGTCGAGGACGCGCCCGTACCAGGTACTCGCCCGACGCAGATCGGTCACCGGCACGCCGACGGTCACGCTGGTCGCCTCCACGGTGCCACTTTAGAGGGCGGCGAAGGCACCGGCGCCGCGGCCTTGTCCGCCGGGCGGCGTCTACCCTGGCACCATGCCAACCTCACCCGTGACTCCCAGCCAGGGCTGGGGCGTCGTGCATCTGTTCTTCCACATCCGCCGCGAGCTGCTGGAGGACGCCACCACGGCGGCCAAGGACTTTGTGGCGCGGTTGCAGGCGTTCGACGCCCGCGACGACTATCAGGTGCTGGCCTTCAGCGTGCTGGGACAGAAAGCCGACCTCGGCCTGATGCTGCTGGGGCCGGACCTGGCCGAGCTGGACCAATTGTCCACCGAGCTGGTGGCGTCACCGCTGGGCGCGGGCCTGCTGCCGGCCGCCTCGTACGTGTCGCTCACGGAGCTCAGTGAGTACACGTCGACCAGCGACGACGAGTCGCGGCGGCTGGTCGACGAGGAAGGCCTCGCCGAGGGCAGCCCCGAGCACGCCGCCGGGGTCGCGACGTTCGACGAGCGCATGGCCGGCTACGCCCAGCACCGCCTGCACCCTCGCCTGCCGCACCGCAAGGTCATCAGCTTCTACCCGATGAGCAAGCGCCGCAGCGGCGCCGACAACTGGTACGCACTGGACTTCGCCGATCGCAAGCGGCTGATGGCCGGGCACGCACGCGTCGGGCGCGGCTACCGCGGCCGGGTGCTGCAGCTGATCACCGGCTCGGTGGGTCTGGATGATTGGGAGTGGGGCGTCACCCTGCTGGCCGACGACCCCAAGGCCATCCGCGACATCGTCTACGACATGCGCTTCGACGAGGTCAGCGCCCGCTACGGCGAGTTCGGCCCGTTCGTCACCGGCCTCGTCTTAGAGCCGGCCGACCTGCTGCACCACCTCGGCCTGCTGTGACGTGACACCGGCCCAGGGACCGGTAGTCGTGGACGAGGCCGTCGCGATCCTCGGGGCCGCACGACCGGCCGTCCCTCATGCATTGCCTTGAACTTGGCGTCGGCCCGAGGCGCGAGTTCTGCGCGGTCGCCTATGTCAGAACAGTGACAGGCCGGGGAGGATCTGCTCGGCGGCGTTGATGAGGGTGCGAGCGTCGTCGATCGCTCGTTGGGCCTCGGTCTGACTGGCTTCCTCATTGGGGATGTTGGGGTACTCCAGTTCGTTGCGGCGGCGGCGCATCCCGCCGAAGCGCTGTCGGGATCGGTCTCGACGATGAGGGCGGCGGTCTGGATGGTCCGGTGGGCCTTCTCGAGCAAGAAGGCGCCGTTGGCCTGACCGCCGGTGATCTGCTGCAGATGGCCGGCCGCGAGCTGCTGCTCGACCTCGGCTGCGCCTTGGGGCCACCGTGTCATGCCGCGCCCTTGCCGGTGTCAATGACGATGACCGTTGGGCAGGATTGGATCTGCTGGATGAGCGGATCGGTGGCCTCGGCCCACTGCCGAGAGGTGCGGCGCGGTCGGGGGAGCCGATGACGAGGACGTCCAGGTCGGCCGGAGGCGCTCCACGGGCTCCGTGGTAGCGCGCGGCCCACGAGCCGTAGATGAGGGCTCTGGCCACATCTCGGATGCTGTCGAACTCATCCTCGATCACGGTGTGCGGGCCGAAGGTGACCTGAAGCAGCTGGGTCAGGGGGGCGGCGGCCCGGTGCGCGGGGTTGGGGCGCAGGAGCCGGCTGCGGCCCACGGTGCGGCTGCGGATGAGGTCCGCATCAACGAGTCGCTGGGCTTCACGGTGCAGGGTGGTGACGGGGACATCGAGGCGTTTCGCGAGTTCGGTGACGGTGTACATGTCGGTGGCGGTGATGGCCATGAGCTGGAGCAGCCCGTCGCCGTCGCCGGTCTCCTCCACGTAGCCGAGGTAGCCGCTGAGCTGGGCTGCGGCGTCGCGCCGTTGGTCGCCGACGACGAGGCCGCCTGCCGGGTCGGGCCGGTCGATGACGGCGGTGGCTGCTCGGGGGCCGCGCGGCGTGGCGCAACGGCGCGCCGACGGATCGGCGCTCACCGTCGGTCTCTGGGTTCGTGGTCGTCCATGCGAGACAGCGTGCCAGGACCCTCCCCGGTGCAGGCCCAGCGGCGACGCCTGGGCTATTGCCTGCGCGGTGCGGGCTCGACGACGAGACGTGAAGTGTCACCTTTGAGCAGATCGACCATCTCGCGGATGGCCGTTTCGGCTTCACTGCGGTTCGAGCACACCCTGACCGCCTTGCCCCCGGCCTGACCGTCGGCCTTCACGACGGAGAACGGTTCGATGTCGTCGAGTCGGGCGAGGATCTGGTCTACGTCCTTTGGTCGTCCATGCCGTGCAGGGTGCCAGGACCGTCCCCAGCGTTCTGCCCATAGCCCCCGTGGTCCCCATAGCCGCAGGCGAGACCGCAGCCCCGGCCAAGGGTGACGGCTGATCGCCCGGGTTCAGGCCGCCGTCCTCGCAGCCTCCACGAGACGGTCCGCCGAACGCCTTGCGCGCTTCCCGTCGTCCGCAGTCGACCTCCCAGCGCCATAGCTCGCGGGCGTCTTCAACCCGAGCAGGATGGCGAGGGCCTTGGCGTGGCCCCTGTCGACCTTCGCCAGCAGGCCGATCGCCTCGTTGTGGTTGTCGCCCTGCGAGTGCTCACCGAGCCGCTTGCAGCACAGCACGTCAGCGGCCGCGATGCCCGCGTGGACCCACAGGGTGATGCGCGTCGAGCACGTCCTGCTCGTCGTCGGCCAGCTCCATCACATCCGACGCGGCTGCGCGGAACATCTCCGCTTTGCGAAGCCGCCCCTCGACCGTCGCCGGCGTGCACCTGTGCGTCCGACTCACGGCATTGAAGCGCGGCCGAGGAACCGCTTGAGGTAGTCGGCCCGGCCGTGCAGGCTCACGCCCTCGCGCCGGATGTCGTCGTACATCGGCTGCCCCTCGTCGAGCCCGATCCGGACCTCGGCCGCGCTGAGCTCAAGCACCCGCGCGTCGTTGCCCGTCCACGCGGTGACGCTCTCCGCGAGAGCGTCGAGCTGGTCGCGCCACACCGGGTCGTCACCCTTCACGTCGTCGCCGCGGACGACGAGCAGGTCGATGTCGCTGTCGGGCCGCATGTCCCGCCGGGATGCCGAACCGAACAGCGCCACGTACTCCGCCGGGGGCTGCCACCGTCCCAGCTCGGCGCGGATGCGGTCGAGCAGCTCGTGGTACAGGCGGGCTAAGGCGGTGATGTGGAGCGCCGCGAGGTGGCGGCGGTTCAGCCGGTACGACACCGCCTTGCCGACGCGCTCGTCGGTGACGACCCCCTGTTCGACCAGTCGCTGCAGCGACTTGCGAACGCCTGCTTCGGAGCGGCCGCCGATGAGCCGGTGCACCTGCGGCGGGGTGAACCCGGCGTCCGCGCCGGCGAGGACTGCCAGAACTTCGCCGTCCAGCGTGGGGGTTACCGTTCTGAACGGGTGCTGTACCTGCATCCTCAGACCGTAAGACGTGTCCGTACTATAGTCAAGATATCCGTACTATAGTTGATGGCGCTCAGCGGAGTCGCGGGTCCAGCACGGCGGCGTCGGAACAGCCAGCGAGGTCGTGTTGGGCGGGTTTCCTAATGTCTGCGGGCGGGGTTACCCGTTCACTCCACGTCAGTTGACGGCGTCCTTGAAGCTCTTGCCCGCCTTGAAGGCGGGGGCCTTGGAGGCGGGGACCTGCATCTCGGCGCCGGTCTGCGGGTTGCGGCCGGTACGGGCGGCGCGGTCGCGGACCTCGAAGGTGCCGAAGCCGGTCAGCGACACCTTGTCGCCACCCTGCAGGGCCTCGGTGATGGAGTCCAGGACGGCGTCGAGGGCTTTGGACGTGTCGCCCTTCGACAGGCCGGACTTGTTGGCGGCGACATCGGCGAGCTGGCTCTTGTTCATCGTTCGTCGTACTCCTCGTCGTCGGGGCAAAGACATCTTCCAGCACTCCAGTCGGCGAGAAACGGCGTCGTGGGGCCGCCGAGGGGGGCGCTCGACGGGATACCGTGCCCCACGATCGGCCAGATCGCAAGCACCACCCGCGTCGCCGGGGTCGGCGCTCGGCTGAAACGAGGTTCGCCGCGGCCCTCGCCATGCGCTAGACATCGCTCGCGTGGACGGTGCAGCGACATCGGTGGAGCCTCGCGCGGAAGGGCGTCAGCACGCCCGCTGGGTGTGCCTCGACGTCGGCGAGACCCTGATCGACGAAACCCGGGTGTGGGCGGTGTGGGCCGACATACTGCAGTTGCCGTACCTGACGCTGGCGGCCGCGATCGGCGCCACCATCGCCGCGGGCAACCCCCACCAGTCGGTCTTCGAGTACCTCGGCGTTGACGACTGGCAACACCTGGCCCCGGAGGTGGAACGGCGCTACGGGGGGTTCCAGGCCGAGGACTTGTACCCCGACGCCCTGCCGGCGCTGGACGCGTTGCGCGACAGCGGTTGCTCGCTGGCGGTGATCGCCAACCAGCCGGCGCAGCGCGCCGCCGAGCTGGTGGCGATAGGCGTGTCCCCCGACGTCATGGCCATGAGCGACGCGATGGGCGTCGCCAAGCCGGACCCGGCGTTCTTCGACCAGGTGTTGGCGCGCTGCCATGACCCCATGCCAGGCGACGTGGCCTACGTCGGCGACCGCGTTGACAACGACGTGCGGCCGGCGGCGGCCGCGGGCTTGCGAGCGGTGTGGTTGCGGCGTGGCCCCTGGGGTGTGGTCCAGCGCGACGACGAGCATCGAGCCCACCTGGTGGTCGACTCGCTGGCCGAGCTGGTCGAGCGGCTCGACGAGGTGTGGGCGAGCTGATGCGCCTCAACGCGGCTGACGACGGGGGCTCACCCCGCGTCTATCGTGATACGGCCCACCACGGCGCCGTACCGCCCGTCAGCCTTTGGCTGCGTCCGCGAAGCGTTGCCATGCGGCCTCGTCGTCGCCGACCGACAGGTCGCTGCCGCAGCGGACCAGCGGCAGCCGCAGCACCCCCGGCTGCGCCACCATCCGGTCGATCCAGTCGTCGTCGGACGCCGACACGTACTGCAAGCCCTGCTCGCGGTAGGCCTTGGCTTCCGGATCGAGCACGCCCTTGGCGCCGAAGCGCTGCACGAACCGGCGCAGCTCCCCGGGTGACGGGGCACGCTTGCGGACGTCCACGAAATGCACCGGCACCCGCCGCTCGCTGAAGCACCGTTGAGCCTTGCGCGTGGCCTTGGAACCGGCGGAACCGAACAGCTGCACGTCCATGCTGGGGCATGCTAACGGCCGATGCCCGACGACCTGCTGACTCGCCCGGTCCGCCACCTCGCCGATCTCATCCGCAGGCGCCAGCTGTCACCGGTCGAGCTGGTCGAGGCCTGTCTGCAGCGGATTGCCGTGGCGGACGGGGGCTACAACAGCATCGTCACCCTGAATGCCGACGGTGCCATGGCCGCTGCTCGGCACGCGCAGGAGGTGGCAGGCAACCACGACGCCCCGCCGTTTCTCGGCGTGCCGCTCGCGGTCAAGGACCTCGCCCTGACTGCGGGAATCCGCACCACCTTTGGCACCGCCTCGCTGGCCAACTTCGTTCCCGACATCGACGACGAGCACGTCGCCCGCCTGCGCCGCGCCGGCTTCATCATCGTGGGCAAGACCAACGTGCCGGAGCTCGGCACCCTGCCGATTACCGAGTCGCGGCTGCTGGGGCCGTGCCGCAACCCGTGGGACACCCAGCGTACGCCCGGCGGGTCCTCCGGCGGCGCGGCGGCTGCGCTGGCAGCAGGGCTGGTGCCGGCGGTGCAGGGCTCAGACGGGGGCGGGTCGCTGCGCATCCCGGCCGCCAACTGCGGGCTGTTCGGGCTCAAGCCAGCGCGGGGGCGGGTTTCCAGCGCCCCGCTGGGTCCCGACATGGTCAGCGGCCTGTCCTCGCCGGGCCCGCTCACCCGCGACGTCGCCGACGCCGCGGCGATGCTGGACGTGATGCGCGGCTACGCGCTGGGCGACCCGCACTGGGCTCCCGACCCGGCCCGGCCCTACGCCGTCGAGGTGGCCCGCGAGCCGTCGTCGCTGCGCTGCGGGCTGGTCACGACGTGGCCCTACGGCGTCTTCGACGACGAGGCGGTCAGCGCCGCCGAGGACGCCGCCCGGTTGCTGGAGTCGCTGGGGCACACCGTCGAGCCGCTGACGCTGGCGCTGGACGGCAGCTTCAAAGAGGCCTTCCAGGTCGTGTGGGCCGCCGGGCTGTCGGCGACGCCGGTGCCCCACGACACGCTGGAGCCGTTCAACGCCGCGCTGGCGGCCGTCGGCAGGCAGACCTCGGCAGCCGGGCTGCTGCAAGCCACCGCGATGCTGCAATTGCAGTCGCGGGCGGTGATCACCGCGACCGCCGGCTATGACGCGGTGGTGTCGCCCACCCTGATGCGGGCGCCGCTGCGGATCGGCGAGCTGGACCATCTCGCCGGCGACCCTGCGGCCATGATGGAGGCGCTCGCCGGCTACGTCGGGCTGACTCCGCTGGCCAACGTGACCGGTCAGCCCTCGATGAGCCTGCCACTGGGCAGCTCCCGTGACGGGCTTCCGCTCGGGGTGATGGTGACCGGCCGTCCCGCCGACGAGGCGACGCTGCTGCGACTGGCGGCCCAGGTACAGGCTGCGGTGGACTGGACCGGCCGGCGTCCCCCGGCCACAACCTCAGCGACCAGGACCGCCGGGACCACGACCCCAGCGACCA
The DNA here is from genome assembly GCA_030858885.1 of Actinomycetota bacterium. The sequence continues at coordinate 17,424 of JALZLC010000174.1, read as the reverse complement.
CGACCCCAGCGACCAAGGAGCCCGCGGCATGCTCGTCGACGCCACCGTCCTCGTGACCGGTGCCTCCAGCGGCATCGGACGCGCCTGCGCCGAGGCCTTCGCCCGCGCCGGCGCCCGCCTGCTGCTCTGTGCCCGGCGGGGCGACCGGCTCACCGAGCTGGCCGACTCGCTGGACGCCGAGGTGCGCACCCTCCCGCTGGACGTGCGGGACCGAGCGGCCGTGAGCGCCGCCGTCGACGGCTTGGATGACGGCTGGCGGAACGTCGACGTGCTGGTCAACAACGCCGGGCTGGCCGTCGGTTTCGGGCCACTACAAGACAACGACCCCGCCGACTGGGACCGCATGATCGACACGAACATCACCGGCCTGCTCAACGTGACCCATGCCGTGGTGCCCGCCATGGTCCGCCGTGGGCGCGGCCACGTGATCAACATCGGCTCCATCGCCGGCCGCCAGACCTACCCCAACGGCGCGGTGTACTGCGCGACCAAGGCCGCCGTCGATCGCATCACCACGGGTCTGCGCATGGACCTGTTGGGCAAGGGCGTGCGGGTGTCCACCGTGGACCCCGGCGCCGTCGAGACCGAGTTTTCCGTCGTGCGCTTCTCCGGGGACCACGACCGTGCCGAGCGGGTGTACGAGGGCATGAGGCCCCTGACCGCCGACGACGTTGCCGAGACCGTGGTGTGGGTCGCCGACCGTCCGGCTCACGTCCAGGTCGCCGAGGTGGTGCTGCTGCCCACCGACCAGGCTGCCGCCACCCAGATCGCGCGGCGAAGATCCTAGTCGACACCCTCCCCGTCCAGCCCTTGGCACAACGCGCCGGGGCACACTGAGACCACAGGGGGGCCCCGCGACTTGGTCGCCCCTGCTGCATTGACAAAAGTCGCGGGATCGCCGGGCTCAGGTCCGGTAACGGCGCCCATCGATGACCGACACGTTGCTCGTGCTGTCGAGCAGCAGAGCGCCTATAGGGGCAGGCGGCGGAAGATCGGTCGCGGGACGTGGCGCAGGATGGCCATCACCCAGCGCAGCACGCCCGGTACCCACACGATCTCGTGCCCCCGTCGGAGGCCGTCGTCGATCGCCTCGGCCACCGCCTCGGCGGTGGTGGCCAAAGGACCCGGAGGGCGACCAGCCGTCATCTTTGTGTGCACAAAGCCCGGGCGGACCACCATCACCGCGGCGCCCGAGCCGACGAGGCTGTCGCCCAGCCCGAGAGCGAGACCGTCCAGGCCAGCCTTGCCGGCGCCGTAGACAAAGTTGGAACGCCGCACCCGCTCTCCCGCCACCGACGACAGCACGACCAGGGTGCCGTGCCCCTGGACACGCAGTCGCCGCGCCACGTGCAGGGCGACCGACGCGCAGCCGAGGAAGTTCGTCCGCAGCACCGTCACGGCTACCTCAGGGTCGCGCTCGGCGGCGTCCTGATCGCCCAGCACGCCGGCGGCCAGCACCACCACGTCGAAGTCGCGCGCGTCGAAGACCTGCTCGACGAAGGCGCCGTGGCCGGCGGTGTCGTCGGCGTCGAAGGCCACGGTCTCGACCTGCCCGGCGCCCGCCCGGCGCAGCGCTTCGGTTGCGGCACCCAACGCCTCGGGCCGACGCCCGGCGAGCACGACGGTGCCGGCGCGGGAGCCCAACAGCCGCCGGGCGGTCGCCACACCGATGTCCGAGCTTCCACCCAGCACCAGCACCGACTGCACGCCCCCCAACGCATCACGCACGGCGTCGCTCCTTCGTCGCAGGCACCGACTGGACGGCCCCTATCGCATCACGCACGGCGTCGCTCCTTCGTCGCAGGGCCAATCTTCATCGCAAGCCCGTCGCGGATCGCAGGCGCAGCCGTTGTGACAGATCCGAGCGCAGCAGGCCGTCGGGGTCGACACGGGCGCAGACCCGGCGCCACTCGTCAAGGCGCGGGTACATCGCGGCGACCAGCTCCGGGCGCAGGCGCGCGTCCTTAGCCAGGTAGCAACGTCCACCAGCGTGGGTGACCATCTCGTCCAGCTCGTCGAGCAGCGCCGGGAGTTGCGGTGGGCCGACCGGCATGTCCAGGGCCAGCGTCCAGCCGGGCAGCGGGAACGACAAGTGCCCGGGGTTGCCCGGACCGAAGCGCTTGAGCACGGCCAGCACGGAGGGGCAGCGTGCCGCGCTCAGCCGTTGGATGGCCGAGCGGATGACCTCCTCGGCGCCGAAAGGCACGACGAACTGGTACTGCACGAACCCTCGGGCGCCGTACATACGGTTCCAGCCGGCGACGCCGTCCAGCGGATGGAAGAAGCTGGCCAAGCTGTGCAGCGCGCCGTGGCGGCGGCGGGGACTCTGGCGGTACCAGGCCTCATTGAGCAGCCGCGCCGTGGACGGGCGCACCAGTCCGGGCGGCACCCACGGTGGTGCGGTCAGGCGGATCTTCGGGTCGTAGGCGAGCGGGTCGGCGCGCCGGCGGGCGGGCAGGTCGGCCACGGCGGCGTGATCGCCGCGGGTGAGCACCGAACGGCCGAGGCTGCGGCCGGTGGCCATGCAGTCGATCCAGGCCACGGAATAGCGGTAGCGATGGTCGCCGCTGTCCATGCGCGCCAGCAGCTCGTCGAGGTCGCCGGTGCGCTCGGTGTCCACCCGCAGCAGCGACGTGGAGATCGGCAGCAGGCGCAGGGTCGCCTGCACGATGACCCCGGTCAGTCCCATGCCGCCGGCGGTGGCCCAGAACAGCTCGGGATCGTCGTGGGCCGAGACGCGGTGCTCCCCAGTCGGCGTCAGCAGGGTCAGCGAGGCGACGTGCTGGGCGAAGCTGCCGTCGTGGTGGTGGTTCTTGCCGTGGATGTCCGCCGCGATGGCCCCGCCGACCGTCACGAAGCGCGTACCCGGCGTCACCGCCACGAACCAGCCCGCCGGCACGAAGCGCGCCAGCAGCGCGTCCAGGCTCATGCCGGCCTGGACGGTCACCAGTCCGTTGTCGGGATCGAAGTCCACGACGCCGTCCAGCCACGTCGCGTCGATGACGGTGCCGCCGGCGTTCTGCGCCGCGTCGCCGTAGGAGCGCCCCAGCCCGCGCGCGACCACACCGCGCCCCGCGGGGAGCGACAGCAGCGCCCCGGGCCCGTCAGTGGGGGTCAGCAGCGGCCCGCGCCCGCCAGCGGGGGTCAACGGCGGCCCGCGCCCGCCAGCGGGGGTTAGCATTGACTTGACCTCGCCGACCGCCAACGGCGTGGCGACCGACGCTCGGCTGGGCGCCGTGCGTCCCCAGCCGGTCAGCAGCCGCTCAGCCGGCATACACGCCGGCCGCGTAGGCGCCGGCCCACAGCAGGCCCAGCACCTGCAGCGTGCGGTCGGAGAGGAAGACGTCTTCGGGCGCGCCGGCCCGCCCGTGCGCCGCCACAAGGGCGTAGCGCAGCATCGCCAGGACGAACGGGATGATCGACAGCTCGAACCACAGGTGCCCGTTGTCGACGCCGAGCAGCGACCACAGGCAGTAGGCGATGATCGCCACGCCGGCGGCGATGCCGCCGAGCACCTCAAGGAAACCGGAGGGGTACTCGGCCAGGACCCGACGGTGCGCCGTGGCGCCGGTGCCGAGGGTGAGCCGCTCGGCCTGACGCTTGCCGACGATGATGAACAGCGAGGCGAACGACGTGACGATCAGGAACCAGGTCGAGATCTCCACGCCCGTGGCCGCCCCGCCGGCGATCGCGCGCAGCACGAACCCCGACGACACGATCGCCAGCTCGATGACGGCGTGGTTCTTCAGCCACAGCGTGTAGGACTGCATCACCACGACGTAGACCGCCAGCACGACGGCCAGCGGTGGGGCCACCAGCAGCGCTAGCCCGATCCCGGCTGCCAGCAGGGCCAGCGCCCAGGCCTTGGCCGCGCCGACGCCGATCAGGCCGGCGGCGACCGGGCGGGAGCGCTTGCGGGGGTGCAGGCGGTCGGCCTCGACATCGATGGCGTCGTTGAGCAGGAAGGTGCCGCTGGCGACCAGGCAGAAGCAGACGAACGCGGCACCCGAGCGGGCGAGCACCGCCGGGTCCAGCAGCGCCCCTGCCGCTCCGGGAGCGGCCAGCACCAGCACGTTCTTGAGCCATTGGTGCGGCCGCGCCGCCTGCAGCAGAGCGCGCAGGCGGGTCGCCCGCGCAACCCGCGGCGCCATCGCCATCCGAGGCGCCGGGGCTGCGAGTCCGCTGGTCGGCTCCTCGCTCATCCCGCCAGCCTAATGGGCCACGCTGATCCGCAGCGACTACCGCTGTCGCTGTTGTGAGTCGCTAGGGGACGGCCAGCAGGGGGACGGTGTACAGGCCGGCGAGGACGGCGCAGCCGGCCGCCGAGACGCCGAGCAGCAGGCGGTAGGGCCATCCTCGGACCACGACGGCGACCGCCACCACCAGCGGAAAGGCCGTCAGCAGGAACCGCGGGCGGGCCCCGAGCGTCTGGGACAGCAGCGACGCCGCCAGGATGCCCAGCGTGTAGACCACCACCACGGCTGGTGGCCGCCAGCGCCACAGCAGCACCGAGGCGACGACCACGAACACCAAGCCAAGCACCTGCAGCAGAATCGTCGGGGTCAGCGCCTCACCGCCAGGCGCAAGCACCGAGATCTCGGCGATCGTGCGGCGCCCGAAGTCGATGCGCTCACCCCAGCCGTCGCGCTGGACCCGAAACCAGATCGTCGGATCGCCGGTGCGCGCCCACAGCCAGCCGAGGTAGCCCACAAAGCCCAATGGCGCCAGCAGCGGGGCGATCAGGGCCGTCCGATCGCCGTCGCGGCGCAGGGCTTCCAGCGCCGCCCAGGCACAGCAGGCGGCCAGCACGATGCCGTTGGGCCGGGTGGCCCCGGCGGCCAGGGCCAGCAGGCCGGCGAGGGTCCAGCGCCGGTCCAGCAGCGCCAGCAGGCACCCCGCGGCGAAGGTCAGCATCAGCGGCTCGCTATACGCCAGCGACAGCACCACCGAGCCGGGAAAGAACGCCACCAACGCCGCCGCCCGGTCGGCGGTCTGGCGGCCGGACAGACGGCGGGTCAACTCCCAGATCCCCATGACGGCCAGCCCACCCAGCAGCAGATTGAGCACGACCGCGGCCAGCAGCGGCGACACACCCGGCACCGCGCTCACAGCTCGAATCATCAGCGGGTAGGCCGGAAAGAAGGCGAAGTTGAGCTGCGGCAGCGACTGACCGCTGGCCGCGCCGGGCGTGGCGTAGCCGGCGGCGGCCGACAGATACCAGTTGCCGTCCCACAGGTGCAAGGCGTCCAGGACGGTCTGGCCAGTGCCCTGCAGGCGGTTGCCGATGGCGATCCCCGCTACCACCAACACCCGGGAGGCCAGCCACGCCAGCAGCGGGAGCGTCCACGCGGGTCGCGGGCGTGCCGCGACGGCTTCGGTGGTGCTGGGTTGCTGGGTGGCAATGGTCACGGCGCCACCCATTGTTGCGCTGCCCAGATCCTGCGCCGCGGCGATGGCGGCGCGGGCAACGACGCGGCGCGGGGCGTCAGGCTGCTGCGGCCTCCTCGACCTCGTCAGCCGACGGGTTGACGAAGAAGCGACTGCCGATGCGCACTGTTGGAACGATCTCGTCACCGCCCGTGGCCTTGCGGACCATCTCAGCCTGATCGCGGTTGGCCCAGATGTCGACGGTGTCGTAGTCGACCCCGCGCCCGTCAAGCTCGCGCTTGAGGACCTCGCAGTACCCGCACATCGGTCGCCAGTAGATCGTCACAGCTGCCACGTCGCATCGTCCTGTCGTCAACGGGTCGTCTCGCCGAGTCCCCGGCAATTGTGTCCAACAAGGCCAATGACCCAACCCTTCCCGTCGTTGGCCTGCCCCGTCTACGCTGTACGGAACAAATCGGACGCACTCGACCCAAGCCTGGCCACCCCGACCAAGCGATTGCCGGTGGCGGTCCCGAACTGCATCGTGCTGGTACCTGCCGCTCGCCTTCCCGACCCCCGGCCCCCCGAAAGGACGACTGTGCAGATGCGCGCGACCATCGACCGACGCCGGTTCCTGACTGGTTTGGCGGTCAGCACGGCGGGCCTCGCTCTCAGCGCCTGTGGGCGGGCGGCACAGCAGCCACGGAACGCGGCCACGGCCGGCGTCGACGCGGCCGCGGTACAGGGCAAGACCATGCGGGTGGCCACCTTCACCAACAGTCATGCCGCGTCCCCGCTCTACTGGGCGCAGTTCGCCCCCGAGGGCCTCACCGTGGAGACGACGACGCTGACGTCGGGTACCGACATGAACCAAGCGCTCGAGCGCGACCAACTCGACTTCGCGCTGTTCGGCATCGTCAACGGCTTCGTCGAGGCCGAGCAGGGGCTGGGCTCGCGGATCATCGCCATGGCGGCGCGCAAGGGCGCCGGCCTGATCGTCGCGGCCGACGCCGCCTTCGAAGGCGTCGAGGACTTGCGCGGCGAGCGCATCGCCTTCAAAGGCCCATCGATGCAGTCCCTGGTGCTCAACGCGCTGCTCGACGAGGCGGGCATGGACCCGACGACTGACGTCGAACTCGTCCCCGTCGAGTACAACGACATGCCGGCCGCCCTGCAGCGTGGCGACGTGGCAGCGTTCATGGGCACCGAGGTCAACCCCAGCACGTCGGTCGCAGCGGGCAGCGGTCGCCGCCTGGTCGACCCGTACACCACCCGGATCGGCGAGCTGAACTCCTGCATCTGGGCGTCACCGAGGATGCTCGATGATGAGCCGGAGCTGTGCCGCGCCGCGGTCGAGCTGCAGCGCAGCGCCGCCCAGCACCTGTCACCGGGCGGCGAGAACGACGAGGACGTGTGGCGCGACCTCATCGTGGACCAGTACGGGCTGCCCGAGGACGTCTTCACCGAGCTGCTGACCAACGTGGGCGCGGTCTGGGAGCTGGATGAGCGCTGGGTCTCCCAGGCCAAGGCCGGCGGCGCCGACATGGCCGAGCTTGGCATCCTGCAGGAGGAACCGGACTACGACGACCTGCTGCGCACCAAGTTCATGCCCGGTCAGGCCTGAGGTGTCACCGCAGGCATCGGCTTCCGAACAGCGGCTGCTGGCCCCCAGCCGCGAGCGGGTCAAGCGTGGACCGAATGGCTGGCTGGGACTGGCGGTGCCGGTCGCGCTGGTCGGGGTCTGGGCGGCGGTCACGGCCACGGGATTCGTGTCGCCGCGAATCCTGCCCAACCCCGGCGCCGTGGCCACCGCGGCCTACGCCTTTCTGTTCGGCGACGCGACCACGACCTTGCCCGGCGTCGTCCGCTTCGAAGGCGCGGGGGTGTTCCACATCGTCGCCAGCCTGCGCCGTCTGCTGGTCGCCTTCTGCCTTGCCGCGGCGGTCGGCGTTCCGCTCGGTCTGGCGCTGGGCTTGTCCCACCGGGTGGCACTGGTCCTGGATCCGCTGGTCCAGGCCTTGCGCCCCATTCCCATCTTCGCCTGGTTGCCGCTCGGCCTGGCCTGGTTCGGGCTCGGTGAGGGCGCCGCCCGCTTCCTGATCTTCATCGGCGCGGTGTTCCCCATCGTGGTGTCGACCGCCGACGGTGTGATGCGCGTCCCTCGGGCCTGGGCCGAGACCGCCCTGATGCTGGGCACCTCCCGCTCGCAGCTGCCGCGCCGGGTCTACCTGCCGGCCACGCTGCCGAGCATCGTCACGGGGCTGCGGCTGGGTCTCACCCTGGGGTGGATGAGCGTCATCGTCGGTGAGCTGACCGGCACACGCCGGGGGCTCGGCGCGATGATGATGGCGGCTCGCGAGGTCGGCCGACTCGACCGGGTGATCGTCGGGATGGCGTTCTTCGCGCTGCTGGGGCTTGGCACGGATCTGCTGGTGCGCCGGGTCAGCAGGCGGTTCACCCGCTGGGCCTCTTCGTGATCAGCGTCGAGGGCCTGGTCAAGCGCTTTGGTCCCATCGAGGTGCTCGACAACATCGACTTGGCCGCCGAGGCCGGCGACGTGCTGGCCGTCCTCGGCCCCAGCGGCTGCGGCAAGTCCACGCTGCTTCGCCTGCTGGGCGGCTTCGAGCAGCCCGACGCGGGGAGGATCCGCATCGCTGGGCGTCCGGTGCCAGGACCGGGACCCGACCGCGCGATGGTGGACCAGTCCTCGACGCTGTTCCCGTGGCTGTCGCTGCGCGACAACGTCGCCTGGGCACCGCGGGCCGCGGGAGTCGCCGACCCCACCGCGGTGGCCGACCGGTTGTTGGACGAGACGGGCCTGGCCGATTTCGCCGGCGCCTTGCCGGCGACGCTGTCGGGCGGCATGCGTCAGCGGGGCGCGATCGCGCAGGTGCTGGCCACGGGCGCGTCGGTGCTGCTGCTCGATGAGCCCTTCGGTGCCCTGGACGCCCAGACCCGCCTGACGATGCACGTGTGGTTGCGCGGCGTCCTCGCCCACGCACACCCGACGGTGGTCATCGTGACGCACGACATCGACGAAGCCCTGCTGCTGGCCGACCGGATCGTCGTCTTGAGCGTCCGCCCGGCGCGGGTGGTCGCGCGGCTGGCCGTGACCCTTGGCGGCGACCGGGGCCGTTCCACCACCACGGAGCCGGCTTTCACCGAGCTGAAGGGGCGGATTCTGGACTTGCTGGCGCCGGCCTGAAGTCCCGACGCCCCGCTTAGGTCCTGGCGGCGAACTGGGTTCGGTACAACTCGGCGTACAAACCCTCGGCACCGACCAGCTGGTCGTGGGTCCCCCGCTGCACGATCCGTCCTCCGACCACCACCAGGATCTGGTCGGCGTTGACGATCGTGGACAGGCGGTGGGCGATCACCAGCGAGGTCCGTCCGCTCAGTGCGGTGCGTAGCGCCGCCTGGACCAGCACCTCCGACTCGCTGTCGAGGTGAGCCGTGGCCTCGTCGAGGATGATGACGGCCGGCTGCTTGAGCAGCACCCGGGCGATGGCCAGCCGCTGCTTCTCGCCGCCCGACATCCGGTAGCCGCGCTCCCCCACCAGCGTGTCGTAGCCGTCGGGCAGGGACGCGATCACCGAGTGGATCTGCGCCGCACGGCAGGCGGCCTCGATCTCGGCATCCGTGGCCTCGGGCCGGGCGTAGCGCAGGTTCTCGCGGATCGTATCGTGGAACAGATGCGGGTCCTGGCTCACCACACCGACCGCCGCGGCCAGCGACGCCAGCGTCAACTGCCGCACGTCGTGGCCGTCGATGAGCACCGCGCCGGCCGTCACGTCGTACAGGCGGGTGAGCAGGCTGGTGATGGTGGACTTGCCCGCCCCCGAAGGACCAACCAGCGCCACGGTTTGGCCGGGCTCCGCGATGAACGTCACGTCGTGCAGCACCGGGGGGCCTGGCGCGGCGTCGAGGACTTCGGCCCAGCCGCGCTCCAGCGAGGCCAGTGACGAGTCGGCGGCTGAGGGGTACGCGAAGCCGACGCCGTCGAAGGTGATCTCGCCCTGCGGCCCGGCCAGGTCGACGGCGTCAGGCGCGTCGGCGATCGGCTGGCGCAGGTCGAGGATCTCGAAGACGCGGTCGAACGACACCAGCGCGGTGAGCACCTCGACGGGTGCGTTGGTCAGCGCCGCCAGGGGTTGGTAGGCCTGTGTCACCAGGGCGGCGAAGGCGACGACCGCCCCGGCGTCCATCGCACCCGACAGTGCCAGACGCCCGCCGATCAAGTACACCGCCGCCGTGCCCAGCGCGCCCACCAACGACAGGATGACGAAGAACAGCCGCCCCACGATGGCGCTGCGCACACCCACGTCGGCGACCCGCTGTGCGCTGGCCGCGAAGGTGTCGGTCTCCTCGCGCGGACGGCCGAACAACTTGACCAGCAGTGCTCCGGACACGTTGAAGCGCTCGGTCATGACGGTGTTCATGTCGGCGTTGAGCTGCATCGACTCCCGCGTCAGTGCCTGCAGCTTGCGCCCGACGTTCTTGGCCAGCACCACGAACAGCGGCAGTACGGACAGGGTCAGCAGGGTCAACCGCCACTCGAGGAGGAACATCGCCCCCACCGCCGTGATCACCTGGATGACGTTCGCGGTGAGTGTGCCGAAGGTGCCGGTCAACGCGCGCTGCGCGCCGATGACGTCGTTGTTGAGCCGCGAGATCAACGCCCCGGTCTGGGTCCTGGTGAAGAAGGCGAGCGGCATCCGCTGCACGTGGTCGTACAGCATCCGGCGCAGGTCGTAGATCAGCTGCTCGCCGATGAACGACGACAGGTAGCGCTGCCACACCGAGAACCCGGACGCCACGATGGCCACACCGAACAGGCCGAGGGCGTACATGGTGACGATGCGTCCTGCATCGGGGGGCTGGGCTGAGATCGCGTTGACGATCGGCCTGATCAGCAGGGCCGGCACCACCACCAGCGCGGAGGCCGCCGAGATCGCGACCAACAGCTGGATCAGCTTGCCGCGGTAGGGCCGCGCGAACTCCGTCCAGACCCGCTTGGCCAGTCCCTTGGGCAGGCGCTGCCCTTCCTGCGGCGTTGACCCGCGGCGCACGGCGCCGGTGCCCGGCATCATGCCGCGGCCGCCGCCCAAGTTCGGTCCCATGCTCACTGGCAACCAGCATGGCACGCCGGATCTTCCCGGCCGGCTTCTGGCCGCCGCCGGCCGACCCCCAACCCCTGACCCCTGGCCGCTGCCGGGCCGGCCTCAGATCCGATCTGCTACCGCGCCAGCGTCTCCGCGCGAGCGGTCTCCTGCTCGATCGCCGACGACAGGCGGGCCCACTCGTCGAACAGCTCGGCGGCGCGGTCCTTGGCGGCACCGTGGCGCGCAACCAACTCCCGCACTTGTTCCGCCTCGCCATAGCTGTCGGGCTCAGCCATCTGGCGCGTCAGCTCGGCAACCAGCGCCTCGGTGGCGACCAGCTCGCGTTCGACGGCCAGCAGGCGGTCGCGCAGGCGCTTGGTATGGCGGTGCACCCGATTGCGGCGCTCCGCCTCGGCGCGCTTGTCGTCGGCGCTCTTGCGCGGCGCCGGCGCCGGCAGTGGCATCGGGGCTGCAGCGGCCCCAGGGCGATCCGGGGTGACACCCTCGGTGGCGCCCCGGTCCCCCAGGTCGACGCCGGTGCGTTCGGCGTAGTACTCGAAGTCGCCGGGGTAGACGGTCGCCGTGCCGGCACCGACCTCGATGATGACGTCGGCGACCGAGCGGATCAGGTGGCGGTCGTGGGTGATCAGCACGACCGTGCCGGGGTACTCCACCATGGCGTCCTCCAGGACGTCGCGGCTGGGGATGTCCAGGTGGTTGGTCGGCTCGTCCATGCACAGCAGGTTGGCGGGGTTGGCCAGCATCTTGGCCAGCGCCAGGCGGCTGCGTTCCCCACCGGACAGCACGCTGACGCGCTTGTCGACGTCCTGCCCGGAGAACAGGAACGCCCCCAGCATGCTGCGGGGGTTGACCTTGCTGGTGTCGACCACCGCGGACAGCTCCTGCAGCACGGTCTTGCCGGGGTCCAAGCCCTCGATCTGGTGCTGGGCGAAGTAGGCGACGCCGACGTTGTGGCCAAGGATGCGCTGCCCGGCGTCGAAGTCCAGAACCCCGGCGAGGATCTTGAGCAGGGTGGACTTGCCGGCTCCGTTGGGTCCCACCAACGCGACCTTCTTGCCGCGTTCCAGCACCAGGTCGAGGCCGTCGTAGACCACCTTGTCGCCGTAGCGCTTGGTCAGCTTCGCCAGGCGAACCACGTCGCGGCCGGACCTCGGCGGCGCCGGAAAGCGAAAGCGCATCCGGCGCGCGGTGTCGCGCTGCACCTCCACCCGATCCAGACGGTCCAGCGCCTTGACGCGACTTTGGACCTGCCGAGCCTTGCTCGCCTTGTAGCGGAACCGCTCGATGAAGCGCTCGGTCTGCGCGATCTTGCGCTGCTGATTGCTGGCAGCGGCCTCCTGCTGGGCCAGCCGCAAGGCGCGTTCCTCGACGAAGTCGGCGTAGTCGCCGACGTACTCGGTGATGCTGGCGTGCGCGATCTCGACCACGCGGTTGGCCACGGCGTTGATGAAGTCACGGTCGTGGCTGACCAGCACGATGGCGCCGTCGTAGTCGGCGAGAAACTGCTCCAGCCAGGTGACGCTGGCGAGGTCGAGGTGGTTGGTCGGCTCGTCGAGCAGCAGGACATCGGGGCGGGCCAGCAGGAGCCGAGCCAACGCCACGCGCATCATCCATCCGCCCGACAGCAGACCGACGTCGCGCTCCACGTCGGCCTCGTCGAAGCCGAGGCCGGCCAGCACGCGCCGCGCCGCCGCCTCAATGCTGTAACCGCCGAGGTGCTCGAAGTGGTGCTGCAGCCGTCCGTAGTCGGCCAGCAGGGCGTCCTGCTCCTCGCCGGACGGGGTGCCAGCGATGCGAGCCTCGAGGTTGCGCAGCCGCTGTTCGAGCGACGTCACGTCGCCCGCAGCGGTCAGCACCTCGGCCAGGACGGTACGCCCGGAGGTCTCGGCCACCTCCTGTCGCAGGTAGCCGATCTGCAGGTCCTTGGACCGCGCCACTTCGCCGCCGTCGGGCTGCTGCTCGCCAGACACGATGTCCAGAAGGGTCGTCTTGCCCACGCCGTTGGCGCCGACCAGCGCAATGCGCCGCCCCGGCATGATGCGCAGCGACACATCCCGGAACAGCACCCGCGTGCCGTGCGCCCGCTCCACCCCACTCAGAGAGATCACCCACAAAGGGTAACGACCCATCTCGGCAAGAGGCGGCCGATAAACTCTGGTCATGAGCCTGACGGGCGTGCACGGGTATGTGGTGGGCCTCTTGCTGATCGGTACCTGGGCCACCATCTGCGGATGGTCGCTGGCGCTGCGGTTCACCCGGTACGAGCACACCCCCACCTTCTGGCGGGTGGTGTCCTTCGGCCAGATCCTGCTGGCGCTGCAGCTGCTGATCGGCCTGGCGCTGCTGGTGCTCGGCCGCCGGCCAGGGCCACAAGGCGGCGGCGCCACGCTGGCCTTCCATCTCGCCTACGGTGTGGTCTTCCCCCTGCTCGCGCTGGTCGTCGGTCACCGGATGGCGCGGGACGGCCGCTACAACCCCCACGCCGTCTTCGCGGTAGTGGGGCTGGTGTGCTTCGGGCTGACGGCGCGCGCATTCATGGTTGGCCAGAGCGGTGTCTGAGAGGAAGCGCTCATGACCGATGACGACCACACCACCCATGCCGCCCTCGCGGCGGAGCTGGCCGACAGCATCAAGCGCCTGCGCCTCGACGTGGAGTCGCGCAGCGACCCGATCCTGGAGGAGATCGCCCACGCGCTGGAGCTGACCCTGCAGCTGACCACGCACGCGCATGACCACTCGCTGGACAACCGAGAGCGACTGCGTGCGCTGGAGTCGGGCGGTTAGGCGTGCCGCGGCTGCGCACGACCTGGCCCGGTCGGCTGCCGGGGTGGGCTCGGCGGCTCCTGCCGCTGGTGCTCGCACTGGCCGGCGTGACCGCCGCCCTGTCGATCTCGGTGTTCCTCACCGACCAGCCGATCTACGTCGGCGAGCCCGCCCCCCGCACGGTGGTGGCGCCTGACCTGATTCGCCTGCCGGACTCGGAGGCCACCGTCCTCGCTCGTCGGGAGGCGGCCGACCTGATCGAGCCGGTGCTGGTCGACGACCAGGAAGCCAAGGCGGCGATCGTGCAGCAGGTGCGTGACGTCTTTACCGCCGTCGCCGAGGTGCGCGAGCCTGACGCCAACGGCCAGACCGCCAGTCGTCGTGACCAACGCGGCGCGCTGGCGCAGCGGCTGCCCGCGCTGCAGGACGAGACGGTCCGCGCCCTCGCTGCACTCGACGACGAGACACTGGCCTCGGTCGGGACGGAGACGCTGTCCATCGCCCAGCAGCTCGCTCGCCAGCGGGTACCGGCTGAGCGCCTGGAGGCGGTCACCGAGGAGCAGCTACGGACTGAGCTGGCGGTCCGGTCGTTCCCCGAGGGTGTCGCCGAAGCCGTCGTGGAGCCGGTCATCCGCAGTGCTGTGCTGCCGACGGTGGCGGTGGATGAGGAGGCCACAGCCGCAGCCCGCGAACAGGCTGCTGCCGAGGTCTCGGAGGTAATGCGGTCGTTTCCGCCAGGGGCCGTGGTGGTCAGCGCGGGCGCGATCGTCGACCCTGTGCAGCTGATGGCGCTGCGCCAGCGCGGGCTGGAGGGAGACGAACCGTGGCGCGAGGCGACCAAGGCGTTCGTGCTGGCGATGGTGGCGACCCTCGCTGTCGCCGCCTACCTGCGCGCCTACCGGCCCCGCGTCTGGCGATCCTCCAGCCGCCTGGTGCTGCTGGCGTCCCTGTTCGCCGGCCTGGCCCTGATGGTCGAGGCCGTCACGCTGCTGGCGCCGACCGCCGCCGGCGGATGGGGCTACCTTGTTCCGGTGGGTGCCGTGGCGATGCTGGCCACCATTCTGTTCGACCCGCCGGTGGGCGTGCTGGCGGTGATCCCCACGGTCGCGATGGTCGCCTTCGCCGAGCCGGGTGAGGGCGGGGTCGTCGCCTTCACCGCCATCGCTGGTCTGCTGTCGGTGCCGCTGGTGTCGCGACTGTCCGCGCGCAGTGACTTGCGGCGCGCGGCGTGGCAGTCGACCCTGATCTACATCGTGTTGGCCGCGCTGTGCGCCGCGGTGTTCAACGACCTGGCCAGCGTCCGCCTGGCGCTGTTGGCGGGCCTGATCAACGGGGTGCTGGTGGCGATGCTGGTCAACACCAGCCTGCCGTTCTTGGAGTCATTGTTCGGCGTGGTGACCGCCACCAGCCTGCTCGACCTGGCCGACCGCAACCACCCGCTGCTGCGTGAGCTCGAGCAGAAGGCGCTCGGCAGCTACAACCACTCGATCATGGTGGCGACGCTGTGTGAGCGGGCGGCCCGCGCGATCCGCGCCGACGCGCTGCTGGCCAGCACCGCGGCGCTGTACCACGACATCGGTAAGGTCCGCCAGCCCTGGTTCTTCATCGAGAACCAGTTCGGCATCGCTAATCCCCACGACGACCTGGAGCCGGGAGTCTCGGCCGTGATCATCCAGGAGCACGTCACCGACGGCATCACCATGGCCAACAGCTACCGCTTGCCGCCGGAGATCGTCGAAGGCATCGCCTCCCACCACGGCACCACGCTGGTCAGCTACTTCCACCGCAAGGCGCTGGCGGCCGCCGGAACCAGCGGCGGCCAGGTCGACGAGGCCCACTTCCGCTACAAGGGCCACCGACCGGCGAGCCGCGAGATGGCCGTGCTGATGCTCGCCGACTGCTGCGAGGCCGCCTCCCGGTCGGCGGCCCAGCACAACCGCAACCTCAGCCGCCAGCAGCTGGAGGACATCGTCCGGTCGTTGATCGCCGAGCGAGTCGCCGACGGTCAGCTCGACTCGTCCTCGCTGACCTTCGCCGACCTGAAGACGGTGACGGCGTCGTTCATCGACACGCTGGTCGGCGTCTACCACCCTCGCATCGCCTATCCCGACCCGGTCGCTCCCACGCTGGATCCGGAGTCGGTCGAGCCCTGACCGTGCCGATCTGAAGCGTTGCCTCCGGATCCGGGAGGTAACGCATCAGGCCTCCGGTGGTGGGACCCGGGCTCCCTTCGGACTACCCTTCGCGGCGTGATGGAGAGCCGGGTCGATGTCGTGGAGCGCAACCTCGATGCCTGCCTGGACGACCTGCGCCCCGAGGTCGCCGCGCTGGCCGACGACGAGCCGCTTCCCGGCGGCTCACGCCTCACCGCCGAGGCCGCGGTCGAGCTGTTCACCGACCAGGTCAGATCACGAGCGCTGGACGTCGCGGCCCGCGAGCTGAAGGCCGGCGGCCGCAGCTTCTACACCATCTCCAGCGCCGGCCACGAGCAGAACGCGGTGGTCGGCGCGCTGCTGCGCACCACCGATCCATGCTTCC
The DNA here is from genome assembly GCA_030858885.1 of Actinomycetota bacterium. The sequence goes on along the minus strand of JALZLC010000174.1, from coordinate 1,633 downwards.
TGCACTACCGGGCGGGCGCCTTCATGATGGCCCGTTCCCGACTTGCCGGCGGTGAGGTCGATCCGGTCCTGGACACCCTGCTGTCGCTGGTGGCCTCGGCCGAAGACCCCATCTCCCAGGGTCGTCACAAGGTCTGGGGCAGCCGGCCGCTGTGGGTGCCGCCGCAGACCAGCACCATCGCCTCCCACCTGCCCAAGGCGGTCGGGACAGCGTTCTGCCTGGCACGGATGCGCCGGCTGGGGGTGCCGCGGCCAATCCCCGACGACAGCATCGTGTGCGCCACGTTCGGCGACGCCTCGGCCAACCACGCGACCGCGCTGTCGGGCATCAACGCCGCCCGCTACGCCCACCGCCGCGGCAACGCGATGCCGATCCTGTTCGTCTGCGAGGACAACGGCATCGGGATCTCCGTGGACACCCCGCGCAGCTGGATCGCCGACAGCTTCTCGCGAATGTCCAACCTGCACTACGTCCATGCCGACGGCGAGCTCGATGAGATCCATGACGCCGTCGCGGCAGCGATCGACCGTTGCCGCACCGCCAGAGCGCCGCTGTTCCTGCACCTGCCGACGGTGCGCCTGTGGGGGCACGCCGGCAGTGACGTGGAGACGAGTTACCGCACCCTGGCCGACGTCTGCGCCGACGAGGCGCGCGACCCGCTGGTGCGCAACGCCCGCCGGCTGGTCGCCACCGGCGCCGCAACACCTGACCGCCTGCGGGCCATCATTGCCTCGACCCGCGACGTGGTGCGGGCCACCGCCGAACGGGCGGCGGCCACCCCCAGGCTGACCACTCGGGAACAGGTGATGGCACCCCTGGCGCCATACCGCGAGGCCAGGGTCCGCGTCGAGGCGTGCGCTCGCCTCGACGAGGCGCAGCGCGCCGAGCACTTCGGCGCCGAGCTGCCCGAACGCGTCACCGCACCGCCGCGCCGCACGATGGCGGCACACATCAATGCCGCCCTGCGCGACGAGATGCTGCGGCGTCCGGAGGTGGTGGTGTTCGGCGAGGACGTGGGCCGCAAGGGCGGCGTGTACCACGTGACCGCGGGGCTGCAGCGCACCTTCGGCAGCAGCCGCGTCTTCGACACGCTGCTGGACGAGACGACGATCCTCGGCGTGGCGCAGGGGGCTGGCCTGCTCGGCCTGCTGCCGGTCCCCGAGATCCAGTACCTGGCCTACCTGCACAACGCGTTGGACCAGCTGCGAGGCGAGGCGTGCTCGCTGTCGTTCTTCTCCTCCGGGCAGTTCACCAACCCGATGGTGGTGCGCGTCGCGGGACTGGCTTACCAGAAAGGCTTCGGCGGGCATTTTCACAACGACAACGCCGTCGGCGCGCTGCGCGACATCCCGGGCTTGACGCTGGCCGTCCCTTCACGAGGTGACGACGCCGCGCGGCTGCTGCGCGGGGCACTGGCGATGGCCCGCACCGACGGTCGGGTGGTGGTCTTCCTCGAGCCGATCGCGCTGTATCACGAAAAGGACCTGCACGCTCCCGGCGACGGCGGCTGGCTGTCGAACTACCCGCCTCCGGGCTCGGCGCTGCTGCCCGGTGAGGTGGGCATCCACGACACCCGGTCGGGCGAGACCGACGTGCTGGTGGTGACCTACGGCAACGGCGTGCGCATGGCGCT
>JALZLC010000167.1 GCA_030858885.1 Actinomycetota bacterium | reverse complement strand
GGCCTGGACCCCTTCAGCGCGGCTGCGGCTGTACACCGCCGCGGTCGCCGCCGCCGCCGGGGTTCTGGCCCTGCTGGTCATCGGCAGCCCGACGCCGTTCGTGCGGCCGATCTCCCTGCCCTGGCCGTTGCTGGCGGCCGCGTTCGCCGCCGCCGAGGCCGCGGTCGTCCACCTGCGGTTCCGGCGTGACGCGCACTCGTTCTCCCTCAGCGAGATTCCGCTGGTGCTGGGATTGTTCCTGGCCACCCCTGGAAGTCTGCTGCTGGCCCAGGTGGTTGGGGCCGCAGTCGCGCTGATCGTGATCCGTCGCCAGCCACCACTCAAGGTCGCCTTCAACCTGGCCTGCATGGCCTTGCAGGCCGGCGTTGCGATCCTCGTGTTCGGTGGGATCGCTGCCCTCGGCGACCCGCTCGGTCCGGCCGGCTGGACGGCGGCCATCGCCGCCATGCTGGTCGCATTGCTGGCCGCCGACGTGCTGATCAACAGCGCGGTGCGGCTGTCTGGCGGCTCGATGGGGCGCCACGAGATGGCCAAGGTCTTCGCCCTCGGGGCGGGGGCCACGGTGGTCAACACCAGCCTGGCACTGGTCGGGGTGACGATCCTGTGGCTCAGCCCCTCGGCCGCCTGGCTCGCCCTGGTGTCGCCGTTGGCGATCTTCGCCGCCTACGCGGCCGACACCGCGCAGCATCAGCAGCGCGACCGCCTGGAGTCGCTGTACCGGGCCACCCGCGTCCTGCACGAGTCACCACAGCTGGAGTCGGCGATGGTCGCGGCCGTGCGTCAGGCTTGCGCGCTGCTGGAGGCCGAAGCCGCCACGGCGACCCTGTTCCCCAGCAACGGTTCCGGCACGGCGTTGCGGACCGCGACCGACGCCAGCGGGACCATGCAGGTCATGGAGGCTGTGGAGTTGGACCCCAGCGACGAGCTGTGGGTGCACCTGCTGGCCGCCCCCCGCCCGCTGCTGCTGCCGACCACCGCCGGCATCGCGTCGCAGTGCCTGCCGGAAACCGCGGCCAAAGACGCGCTCTGCGCCCCGCTGGTGGTCGACGACGAGCTGGTCGGCATCATCGCCGTGGCCAACCGGCTCGGCGACGTCGGCGGCTTCCACAACGGCGACGCCAAGCTGTTGGCGAGCCTGGCCAGCCACGTGAGCATCTCGCTGGAGAACAGCCGGCTGGAGGACAGCCTCGCCGCGGTCACCTACCTCAAGGACCAGCTGCGCCACCAGACGCTGCACGACCCGCTGACCGAGTTGGCCAACCGGGTGCTGTTCGGCAACCGCATCGGCCACGCGCTCGAGCGGCGCGGCTCAGCGACCTCGACCGCGGTGCTGTTCGTCGACCTCGACGACTTCAAGACCATCAACGACACGCGAGGGCACGCCGTCGGTGATGCGGTCCTGATCGCCGTCGCGCAGCGGCTCCGAGCGTGCACGCGCCCGGAGGACACCTGCGCCCGCCTGGCGGGCGACGAGTTCGGCATCCTGCTGACCGACATCATCAACCCCGCCGATGCGACCGCGCTCGGGCAGCGGCTGCTGGCCGCGCTGGAAGCTCCCGTCGAGGTCAACGGTGTCCAGGTGCCGGTGCGGGCCAGTGTCGGCCTGGCCTTCGCCACCCCTGGCACCACCGTCGACGAGCTGCTCAACCACGCCGACCTGGCCATGTACAAGGCCAAGCGTGAGGGCAAGGGCTCATTCCGGGTGTTCGAGGAGGACCTGGGGATCGCGGCCGCCGAACGGCTGGCGCTGCGCGCCGACCTGCGCAGCACGTTGGAGAGCGAGCAGCTCGGCGTGTGCTACCAGCCGATCATCGCGTTGCAGTCAGGCGCCGTCGCCGGCGTCGAGGCGCTGGCGCGCTGGGACCACCCGCAACTGGGCTCGGTCTCACCCGAGACCTTTGTGCCGATCGCCGAGGAGGCCGGGCTGTTCCGCGAGTTCGGTCGCTGGATGCTGGAGCAGGCCAGCGGGCAGCTGCGCGCCTGGTCGCTGGAGTACCCCGACGTGGGGCTGACCCTGCACGTCAACCTCTCGGCACGCCAGCTATGCCATCCGGACGTGGTCGACGACGTGACGCAGATCCTGTCCGCGGCCGGTGTCGATCCAACCCGCCTGGTCCTGGAGATCTTCGAGGCGACCCTGCTCGAGGACACCGCCTCCATCCGGTCGACCCTTGCCGAGTTCCAGCGGATGGGCGTGCGCTTCGCCCTGGACGACTTCGGCACCGGCTACTCGTCGCTCAGTCTCCTCGACCAGCTGCCAGTCGACATGCTCAAGCTTGACAAGTCCTTCGTGGCCGGCATCGCCGCGACCGGCTCGCCGCTGGTGCCCGCCATGGTCGCGCTGGGGCGAGGACTGGGACTGGAGACGGTCGCCGAAGGCATCGAGACGCCCCAGCAGCTGGTGTCCCTGCGGGCGATGGGTTGCGAGTTGGGCCAGGGCTACCTGCTGGCCGCTCCCATGGACGCCGCGGACATGGGACGCTGGCTCGGCGCTACCGACATCGAGCTGGTCGAGATGGCTGCCGGCGGCCACGTCGGCTGACGTCAGCGGTCAGGTTCAGGTTCTCCCAGCAAAGCCGGCAGAGCGCGGTCATGCAGCAGCCGCAGCTCGTCGGTCGTCATCGTGAGCACACCCTCGACCGTCACCCTGCCGTCGGCGGTCACGGCGCCCAGCCGTTGACAGCCGACCTGGTGCTCGGCGCAGCGGCGACGAAGCCCTCGGGGGTCGCGCGTGCTGACCACCACCCGGGTCGGTGACTCGCTGAACAGCCACTGGTGGGCCTCGACGTCGGGCTCCGGGCGCACGCTGACCCCCAGCCCGCGCCCGAGGCAGGCTTCGACGATGGTCGCCAGCATGCCGCCGGTGCTGACGTCGTGGGCGCTGCGCAGCAGTCCGTTCCTGACGGCCGCGACCAGCAGGAGGTGCAGGCGCGCCTCAGCGGCCAGGTCTACGGCGGGCGGCCGGCCGGCGACCGTCCCGTGCCAGCGCCACAGGTACTCCGAGCCGCCAAGACCCGGCCTCGTGGCATCGCCGACCAGGAACACCTCGTCGCCGGCCTCGACGAAGGCTGCGGCGGCGGCGGCGGTAACGTCGTCGACGATGCCCAGCATCCCGATCACGGGGGTCGGGTGCACCGCGGTCGAGCCGGTCTGGTTGTAGAAGCTGACGTTGCCGCCCGTGACCGGCGTGCCGAGCGCGCGGCACGCCTCGGTCATCCCGGCGATGGTGTCGCGGAACTGACCCATGATCTCGGGGCGCTCGGGAGAGCCGAAGTTGAGGCAGTTCGTGGCCGCGACGGGGCGGGCGCCGGTGCAGGCGACGTTGCGCGCCGCCTCGGCCACCACCAGCCGCGCGCCCTCGGTCGGGTCCAGCGCGCACCAGCGGCCATTGCCGTCGGTGGCCACCGCCACGCCGCGAACGCCTCCCAGGCCGCCGTCCAGGGACGGCAGGCGCAGCACCGCGGCATCGGCACCCGGCCCCTGCACGGTCCCTGAGCCGACGATCGAGTCGTACTGCTGCCACAGCCAGCGGCTGGAGGCCACGTTCGGCGACGACAGCACGGCCGTCGCCGCCGCGAGCAGGTCCTCAGGCGCCGGCCAACCGTCGACGTCGGTGCCGGCTTCGGGATGCACCCAGTCGGCCACCCGACGGTGGTAGGTCGGGCCGTCATCGGCCAACGACGCCGCGGGCACATCGTGCACGACCTCGCCGTGACGGGTGAACACCAACCGGTCGCCGTCGGTGACCTCACCGATCGCGGTGGCGTCCACGCCCCAATGGCGGCACACGGCGAGGACCTCGGAGAGCCGGTCGGGTGCGACCAGGGCCAGCATCCGCTCCTGGGACTCCGAGCACAGGATCTCCCAGGCCTCCATCGTGGCCTCGCGCAAGGGCACCCGGTCGAGGTCGACCCGCATGCCCAACCCGGCCTTGGACGCCATCTCGGCCGTGGAGCAGGCGATGCCGGCCGCACCCATGTCCTGGATGCCCGACAGCAGGTCCTCGGCGTACAGTTGCAGGCAGCTTTCGATCAGCCCTTTGCCGGCGAAAGGGTCGCCCACCTGCACGTTCGGACGCTTCGCGTCATCTAGGCCATGCGCGCTGAACTCGGCCGAGGCCAGGACCGACGCCCCGCCGATGCCGTCGCGGCCGGTGCGCTGGCCGATGAGCACCGCGACGTCGCCGGGCCGCTCGGCGCGGGCGAGCTGGATGCGGTCGGCGGCCAGCACGCCGACGCACAGGACGTTGACCAGCGGGTTGCCGGCGTAGCAGGGATCGAAGACCGTCTCACCGCCGACGGTGGCCACGCCGATCGAGTTGCCGTAGTGACCGATGCCGCGCACCACCCCGTCGATCACCCGGCGGGTGCCCTCGTCGATCCCGACGCCGGGCACCCAGCCGAACCGAAGGGGATCCAGCAGGGCGATCGGGCGCGCGCCCATCGTGAGGATGTCGCGGATGATCCCGCCGACGCCGGTGGCCGCGCCCTGGAACGGCTCCACGAAGCTCGGGTGGTTGTGGCTTTCGATCTTGAAGGTAACCGCCAGCCCGTCGCCCACGTCGACCACGCCGGCGTTCTCGCCGGGTCCGACCAGGATCGCTTCGCCCTCGCTGGGTAGATCCCGCAAATAGATCTTGGACGACTTGTACGAACAGTGCTCCGACCACATCACCGAGTAGGTGCCCAGCTCGGCCGTCGACGGCTCCCGGCCCAATGTCTCGGTGATCCGCTGGTACTCGCCGGGCGTAAGTCCCAGCTCCTGGGCCAACTGCGGCGGGTTGGGGGCTGGAGCCGGAGGGGTCACGTCGCCGGAGCCTAGCCGAGGGCTTGACCTGCAGGGGTCACCGCCCGTACCTTGCGATCAGCCATGCCGCGCTGCCTGCGGCGCTGTCGAGTTGAAGGGAGGGGAACACGTTGCTACTCCACCGCTGCGGTCCCCTCGCCTTCGGCGTGGGGGTTTCTCCGCGCCCGCTGGGTCGAGCTACCGC
>JALZLC010000156.1 GCA_030858885.1 Actinomycetota bacterium | reverse complement strand
GCAGCGCTGGTGATCTTCTCGGCAGCGCGCCCAGCGCTCGGTCAATGGCGATGCGGGGAGCCCCATGAGCCAGGCCACGCCGGGGCGTGACGGGCGGACCTCGACGGGGCGCGCCCACGGCCGATGGCGGGCGTAGTCCAGGAACGGCGTCCAGTCCCAGGACCGGACCCATGTGGGGGCGAGATCGCGCCCGCCCGTTGGCGTGAAGCAGGGACAGCGCAGGCGAGGGCCCAATGGGCGCGGCGCTCGCACGCGGCGCCCGTATCGTGGCGGGCGTGGAGCCTGCAAACCCGCTGGCCACCGACCGCGTCCGCAGCACCGCGGCGTTCGCCGCGATGAGTGACGTGGTGCTGGCCATCGCCGGTGAGCTGTCGCTGGAGCCGGTGCTGGACCGGCTGGTCACCGCCGCCCGCGGCCTCGTGAACGCCCGCTACGCAGCCCTCGGTGTCCCCGACGCCGATGGCGGCGGCTTCGCGCGCTTCGTCACCGTCGGCATGAGCGACGAGTTGATCGACGCGATCGGGCCGTTGCCGCGCACGCACGGGCTGCTGGGGGCGATGCTGACCGACCCCGCGCCGTTCCGCACGGACGACATCACCGCCGATCCCCGCTTCCAGTGGTGGCCGTCCGCGCACCCGAGGATGGGCTCGTTCCTCGGCGTGCCGATCCTGTCCAAGGGCGACGTCGTCGGGGCGTTCTATCTGACCGACAAGCAGGGCGCCGCGCGCTTCGACGACGACGACCAGGCGCTGATCGAGCTGCTCGCCGCCCACGCGGCGATTGCCATCGACAACGCCGAGCTGTTCGAACGCAGCCGCGAAGCCAGCGTTGCGCAGGAGCGCAGCCGCTTGGCGCGGGAGCTGCATGACGCCATGACGCAGAACCTGTTCAGCCTGTCGCTGACCGCTGAGGCGGCGGCGAGCATGCTGCGCGCCGATCCCGACCACGCCGAGCGAGAGCTGCGCCAGGTGCAGACCCTCGCTCGTGACACCATGGCTGAGCTGCGGGCCGTGATCGACGAGCTGCGACCCCCGCAGCTGGCCGCCGATGGACTCGTCGCCACCCTGCGCAAGCGGGTGGCGTTGCTGTCCCGCGCTCACCACGTCCCCATCACCTTGGTGCACCGCGGCGACCACCCCGACCCGGACATCGAGCTCGAGGTGCTGCGCGTCGCCCAGGAGGCGTTGCACAACGCGCTGCGGCACGCAGGGGCCAGCGCCATCCGGGTCACCCTCGACCTCGACCCGAATCGCCTGCGGCTGGTCGTCGCCGACGACGGTCGCGGCTTCGACCCGCAGGCTCGCGCCATCAGCGCACGGCGGCTGGGACTGACCTCGATGCGCGAGCGGGCACGCGCGCTGGGCGGCCGGTTGGACATCGATGCTGCGCCGGGCCGCGGTACCACGGTCACCCTGAAGGTGCCGCGTGGCTGATCAGATCCGTGTCCTGCTCGCCGACGACCATCCGGTGGTGCGCCAGGGGCTGCGCGCCTTCCTGGAATCCCGCAATGGGATCGCGGTGGTCGGTGAGGCCTCCGATGGCGCGGAGGCTGTCGCCATGGCCGCCCGGCTGCGACCGGACGTCGTGGTGATGGACCTGGTCATGCCCGGCATGGACGGAGTCGCCGCGACCAGCCGCATCGCCGCGGGTGAGGCGGCGCCGCGGGTGCTGGTCTTGACCAGCTTCGCCGCCGAGGAGCAGGTGGTGCCGGCGGTGCGGGCCGGAGCTGCTGGCTACCTGCTCAAGGACGCCGAACCGGGAGCAGTCGAGGATGCCGTCCGCCGGGTCGCTGCCGGCGAGTCCCTGCTGCACCCGCAGGCGGCGGCGCGCCTCATGGCCGAGGTAGCGACCGACGCCCCGCCCCGGCCGTCTCGCACCAGCCTCACCCCCCGGGAGGTGCAGGTCCTGCGCCTGCTGGCCGGCGGCCTGTCCAACCGCAGGTTGGCGCGTGAGCTGGTCATCTCCGAGAAGACGGTCAAGACCCACGTGTCCAGCATCCTGTCCAAGCTCGGCCTGGCTGACCGCACCCAGGCGGCGCTGTACGCAGTCCGCGAAGGACTGGTGGAGCCGGATCCAGGGTGAGGTCGGCCGTCAAGGCCGGCGGGCGGGCATCCCACGCGCTCCTAGGCCGCGGGGCTTAGGACCATCGGACCAGAAAGGTCCGGTCCCGTGACGGAGGCCAGCGCAGGCGGCCGCTCCTACCGTTGTGTCCTGACCGCTGCGCTGCACGAGGCCAGCGTCGGCGATACCAACGACGACAGGACCGTCCATGCCCCGCACCGCCCTCATCACCGGCGCCTCCCGTGGACTGGGGCTTGCCCTTGCCCGCGCTCTGGCCACCGACGGCTGGCAGCTGGTCATCGACGCCCGTGGCGCTGCCGACCTGGAACAGGCCGCGGCCGAGTTGCGGGAGCGGACCACCGTAGTGGCGTTGGCAGGCGATG
>JALZLC010000150.1 GCA_030858885.1 Actinomycetota bacterium | reverse complement strand
TGTTGACCAGCTCCAGCGGCCAGGCCCGGGGGTCGAACACGACGTCGAGCCCGTTGGCGTCGCGCGCGCGCCGCAGCCGGTGCACGGTCAGGGTCGCCCATGGGCAGTGGATGTCGGAGTAGATCGTCACCGTCGCCGTCATGCGGCCAGCCTGCCACGCGGACGGCCGGCTACAGCCCCTCGTGTTGCGTGGCGATCACGGTCACGCCGCGAACCGGCGCCTGCCCCATCCCGGCCAGGGCCTCGCCGGCCTGCTCCAGTCCAATCCGGCGCGTGACGAGCAGCTCCGGGCGCAGGCGGCCGTCGGCGATCAGCGCCAGCATCGGCGGGTACGCCCAGGCGGCCATGCCGTGGCTGCCGAGGATCTCGAGTTCCTCGGCGATCACCCTCGCCATCGGCACGACCGGGCCACCGCCGGGCAGCAGGCCCACCTGCACGTGGCGGCCTCGCTTGCGCAGGCCGGCGATGGAGGCGGCGCAGGTCGCCGGACTGCCGAGGGCATCAAGCGACAGGTTGACCCCACCACCGCTGATGGAGCGGACTGCGGCGACGGGCTCGTCGGACCGCGCGTCGACGGTCGCGCAGGCCCCGAAGCGGCGGGCGAGCTGCAAGGTTTCGTCGTCGATGTCCACCGCGACGACCCGGGCACCTGCCGCGGCAGCGATCATCACCGCGGACAGCCCAACCCCGCCGCAGCCGTGCACCGCCACCCACTCGCCAGCCGCCAACCGCCCTTGAGCCATCACGGCACGGAAGGCCGTGGCGAACCGGCAACCGAGGCTGGCGGCGGCAACGTCGTCCAAGGCCTCGGGCAGCGCCACCAGGTTGACGTCGGCGTGATCGATCGCCACGAACTCCGCGAACGAGCCCCAGTGGGTGAAGCCCGGCTGGAACTGGTGGTCGCAGACCTGCTGGTTCCCGGTGGCGCATTGCGGGCAGTCGCCGCAGCCGCAGACGAAGGGCACGGTCACGCGGTTGCCAGACTGCCAACCCGCCACCTGTGGTCCGACGGCCTCCACTACCCCGGCCAGCTCGTGACCTGGCACGTGTGGCAGGCGAATGTCCGGGTCGTGTCCTCGCCACCCGTGCCAGTCGCTGCGGCACAGCCCGGTGGCGGTGACCCGGATCACCGCTCCTGCCGGCGGCGGCGCGGGGTCGGTGACCTCGCGCAGTGTCGGCAGCTGCCCGAAGGTGTCGTAGACCACGGCCCGCATGTCGCTCCTCCCAACTGCATGGTCGTTCCTACCAACCGCGTGGTCGCTCCTACCAACCGCGTGGTCGCTCCTACACCCGATGCGTGATGAGGCGGCCGCGGGCCATGACCAAGCGCACCTCGTCATAGCCGGCGGGGTCTTCCAGCGGGTCGGCGCCGAGCACCACCACGTCGGCGCTGGCCCCTGGCCGCAGTCGCCCGACGTCGTCGAGGCCGAGATGGTCGGCGGCGGTCGCCGTGGCGGCGTGCAGCACCTCGGTCGCAGTCATCCCAGCGTCCAGCATCGCCCGCACCTCGGTCGTCTCGATGCCTGGTGCCGTGCCGCCGTTGCCGAGGTCGGTGCCGTACACCACGGTGCCGCCCGCCTCGCGGAATGCCGCCACCGCCCGCAGTGCGCTGGGGTCGGCGCCGCGAATCTCCAGCGTCGGAACCAGCACCATGCCGGCCTCGGCTGCTCGCGCCATCTCGGCGACGGTCACGTCGTGCAGCGGAAGGTGTGCCAGCTCGTCGACGCCGGTGGCGATGGCCAGTTCCAGCAGCGGTGCCGACCCCACATGGGCCGTGACCGCCAGGTCCTCGGCATGAGCCGCGTCCACCACGGCACGAAGGAGCGCCTCGTCGAAGACCGGCCCCGACGCCGGCTCCAGCGCCACCTTGATGGCGCAGGCGCCGCCGGCCGCCTGCTGGCCCACCGCGACGGCGGCGTCCTCGGCGTCGCGGACCTCCCGACCGGTCCCGTCACTGCCCCAGGTCGTCGTCGGGTAGCCACCAACCGGCGTGAGGATGCGCCCGGCCGCCAGCACCCGCAGCGGCAAGGACCCTGCCGCAAGCGCCAGCCCCTGCGACGGCGGGCTGCCAAGGTCGCGGACGGTGGTGACACCCCCGGCCAGGATCGCGTCAGGGGTGGAGAACTGGACGTGCACGTGGGCGTCGACGAAGCCGGGAATGAGCCACCGGCCGGCGCAGTCGAGCCGCTCGGCGCCATCGGGGACTTCGACGTCGGGCCCGGCGGCGCTGATCCGCTCGCCATCGACGACGACGGTGGCCGGGGCGAAGCGACCGTCACGGAACACTTGGCCGCCGGTGAGTGCCACTGGGCCGCTCGGCGGGCGGCCCGTCGGCGACCCGGACGGTGCTCGCGCTGTTGGCATCGGATCTCCGCAGCCGGCCAGCGCGGTGGCTGCCGCCAGCCCGCCGGCGCTACGCAACAAGTTCCGGCGCGACGTCCTTCGCGGCGGCGATGGTGGCATCCAGATCGGCTTCCGAGTGGGCGAGGCTGACGAAGACCGCTTCGTAGCCGGAGGGTGGCAGGTAGTGGCCGCGGGCGAGCATCCCCCGGAAGAAGCGCGCGTACCGCCCGTGGTCGGCGGCTCTCGCGGCGTCGTAGGCACGCACGGGCGCAGGTGTGAAGAAGACGCTGAACATGCTGTTGACGTTCTGGATCTGCGCCGCCACGCCGGCGCTGGCGAAGGCGTCGGACAGCCCCCGGATCAGCCGGTCGGCGCGACGCTGCAGCCCCGCGTAGGCGGCGTCGTCCAGCAGGCCCAGCTGTGCGAGGCCGGCGGCAACGGCCACGGGGTTCCCCGACAGTGTGCCGGCTTGGTAGACGGGTCCTTCCGGTGCCAGCTGGCGCATGACGTCGCCGCGGCCGCCGAAGGCGGCCAGCGGGAAGCCGCCGCCGACCACCTTGCCGAAGGCGACCAGGTCCGGACTCACGCCGAAGTGCGCCACCGCGCCCCCGCGACCCAGCCGGAAGCCGGTCATGACCTCGTCGAACAACAGCAGCGCCCCTTGGCTGGCGGTGATCTCGCGGAGGAACTCCAAAAAGCCCGGATCTGGGGGCACCACGCCCATGTTGGCCGCGACCGGCTCGCACACCACCAGCGCGATGCCCCCCGGCGCCCGGGCGAAGGCGTGCTCGACCCCGGCGCGGTCGTTCCAATCGACCACGATGGTGTCGGCCGCCGCGCCGGCGGTGACCCCTGGGCTGTCGGGCAGCCCGAAGGTCGCGACCCCGCTGCCGGCCGAGGCCAGCAGCGCGTCGGAATGACCGTGGTAGTGGCCGGCGAACTTGATCACCCTGTCGCGGCCCGTCGCGCCGCGTGCGAGGCGGATGGCGCTCATCGCCGCCTCGGTGCCAGACGACACGCACCGGACCATGTCGACGCCGGGCACCGCCTCGGTGATGGTCTCGGCGAACTCCACCTCAGCGGCGGTCGGGGCGCCGTACGACGAACCCCTGTCAACGGCGGCCCTAGCCGCCGCGGCGATGTCGGGGTGCGCGTGGCCGAGGATCAGCGGGCCCCAGCTGCAGACGTAGTCGACGTAGTCGTTGCCGTCGGCGTCGGTCAGGTGGCTGCCGGAGCCGCTGGCGATGAACCGCGGCGTACCGCCGACGGAGCGGAAGGCCCGCACCGGCGAGTTGACGCCCCCGGGAATGACGCGTTTGGCCCGG
>JALZLC010000149.1 GCA_030858885.1 Actinomycetota bacterium | reverse complement strand
CGAAGGCCGCGTGACCGGCTTCAACCTCAACACCGGTCCTTGATTCGAGTCACACCCCGGACCACCGCTCACGCTACGCCCACCACCACTCCGGTGTCACCACCGGAGCACCTCAGCCTGCCCGGCGGAAATCCCGCCGGAAGACCGTCTTGACAGAGAGAGGCTTCGCTACCGGAGGTCTGGCACATCGTGAAGCTGTCCGACACCGGGAACCTTGGATGCAGTGGCACCGGATCCGCTGACCGGGCTGCCCAGCCGAAGCTTCTGGTCGAGCGCCTCCCGTCGCGACGGCAGGTGCCTCGCGGTGTCGACCACCCCAGCACTGACCCTCACTCGCCCACGGCGGCATCGTCGACGCCCACTACGGCTCGGGCCTGAGTTTTCGACACCCCGACGGTATTTGCCCTCGAGCTCTTCGCCCCGCCAGCCTGATGTGCGCACCAGCAGTGCGCTGATCACCTCGGCGGGCACTACTGGCGCCGCCGCGCGACCTATGCCATCGCCTTGAGGTGCTCCCGCACCATCAGGACGGCTGTTGACCCTTCGCCGACCGCGGCCGCGACCCGCTTTACCGAACCACTGCGGACATCCCCAGCCGCGAACACCCCGGGCATGCTGGTCTCGAGAACCAGCGGGCGAGGACCTGCGTTCTCGTCGCGAACCGCTACGTGGCGACCCGTCAAGATGTAGCCCCAGCGATCGCGGGCTAGAACACCCTCGAGCCACTCCGCGCGAGGCCTCGCCCCGGTGTAGACGTACAGGGCGTCTGCGTCGACATGTCGCTCCGCACGGGACTTCGTGTCCGCCAGCACGAGCCCCCGCAGCCGCTGCTCGCCAATTGCGCCAACGACCTCAGTGTTGAAGAACACGTCGATGTTGCGGGAACCACTGACCTCGCGCACGAGATAGTCGGTCATCGTCTCGGCAAGCGAATCCCTTCGCACCAGCAGTCCAACGCGCGCCCCTCCTGCCGCCAGGTGCGCCGCCGCCTGTCCGGCGGAATTGCCGCCACCCACCACGTAGACATTCGCGCCGTCGAGGAGCTGCGCGTCCGTCACAGCCGCGCCGTAGAAGACGCCCGCGTCAACTAGGGCATCGATCCCCGGCACGTCCAGGCGGCGGTAAGTCGCGCCGGTCGCCACGATGACTGTACGGGTGCGGATCTCGGAGCCGTTGTCGAGCGACAGCACACGGTGTGGCCCCTCGCTGCGCAAGGCAGTGATGTTGCGTGTCACGACGACTTCAGCCCCTACTTGCGCCGCCTGCCTGCCCGCTCGCTCAGCCAGTTCGAGGCCGCTGATTCCCCACGGGAACCCGAGGTAGTTGCGAATTCTTGCGCTGGCACCGGCTTGGCCGCCGACGTTACCCCCCTCGACGGCTATCGTCCGCAACCCCTCCGAACCCGCGTAGACGGCGGCGGCGAGTCCTGCCGGGCCTGCGCCGACGATGGCCACGTCGTAGACACCGTCACCGGGCTCGGTGTTACCGCCGAGCGCCCCGGCGAGCTCGTCGTCGGTGGGGTCGACCAGAACACGCCCGTCGTAGAGCACGAGGATCGGCAGCCGGCCGTCGGTGGCGTGCTGCTGTATGAGCTGGCGACCGGCCTCGGAGTCGGGGGCGTACAGGCCGCTGGTGACGTTGTTCCCCTCGAGGAACCGGTGCAGTGTGCGAGCACGTCCAGAATCTCCGACCACCTTGACCTTCTCGTAGCGCGGCGCGCGGGCGATCGCCCACCGCCGAAGAGCCTCACCGATGACGGGATACAGCTCTTCCTCGGGAGACTCCCACTGCTTGCCGAAGTAGAAGTCCAGCTGGTTGAGCGTCATTGCCATAGCGATCCCGCGTTCGGCCGACACGTCGCCGACATCGATCATGAGTAGTCGTCGTGCGTGCGGATGAAGCAACCCGGCCTCGGCGAGGAACTCTATTCCCGTCCGCTCGGGCATCCACTGGTCGGCGAACAGCAGCGCGACCTCCTGCCCAGCGGCGGCCAAGTCGCCCAGACGTGCGAGGGCTGCGAGCGCAGAGGTCTCGGTCACCACCGTGTAGCTGTTGCCGTAGCGCTGTCGAAGAAGGTGCTCCAGCGTGACCAAGGAGGCACGGTCATCGTCCACCGCCAACAGTGTCGGAAGTGTCACGTTTTTCCCTCCGGACCGATTGCGATCCGATCAGCCCGTCGCCGATGGAGACACCGTGGTGGCGCTCGGTCGTCGAGCGGGCCCTACCCGCCGCAACGTCAGTCGGCCATCGACAGGGCGAAGGTGTTGCCCTCGCTGTCTTTGAACCAGGCGGCCTTCTGCCCGTCGGGCGTGGTGATGACACCGTCGATGGTGGCCCCCATCTCGCCGAAGTCGACGTGCTCGAATGCCACACCGTTGGACCGCAGAAAGGCGATGACCTCATCGAAGTTCTTCAAACTGAATCCGGCTGCTGTCGCCTGGTTGGTTCCGGCGAGCTCAGTTTGATAGACGAGGAACTCGACTCCTCCCGCTTCGTACCGGAGGTCGCCGAAGGGGTTGGTCGAGACGGGCTCTAGCCCGAGCTTCTCGGAGTACCAACGTTGGGCTCGTTCGATGTCGGATGCGGGCAGTACGGGCTGCATCGGGATGTTCGCTATCACAGGAAGACCTCCTCGGTCTGAGCGCTCTTGCGGATGTCGGCGTTCTCGGGTTGGTGGTTTCCACGATCCCGATCCGCCGCGTGGTCGGCGTGAGTCCAGATCCTTGCGAAGATGCCGTGCGGGTTGCTCTGCCAGATCCGGGCGCGGAGCGTCGCGAACGGTGGTCCACCGATCTTGCGGGTGGGGTCGAGATCGACGATCACGGCTGTCTTGTGTGTCGTGCTCACGGGGTTGCCTTCTCCGGCCGCTGCAGGGGCGGTCGTGACGGTCTGGTCAGTTGGCGGCGGGGGCCGGGAGGGCGCCGAGCTGTGTGAGCAGCCCCATGACGTCCATGAGGACACGGCTCTCGGTCAGCTGGCCGTCCTGGAAGCGGTCGAGGTTCCATGCCTCCACTTTCACGCTGCGACCGGTTGCCGGGATCCCGAGGAACTCACCCTGGTGGGTCCCGGTCCAGAAGGAGTAGCTGGCGACGCGGTCGGCCTCGACGACCGTGTCCTGGACGTCCCAGCGGAGATCGGGGAAGCCGGCGAACATCCCGGTGAGCACGTCGCTGAGGCCGGCGCGGCCGGGGCCCTGGCCGGGCAGCGGGTTCTGCTCGACGAAGTCTTCCGCGACCAGCTCGGCGAGCGCGAGGTCCAGGTCGCGCCCGTTGATGACCTCGTCGACGAAACGGTGTAGCAGGGCGCGGACGGCCTCGTTGCCGGTGGTGGCGGTGTACGTGACGGTGTGCATGGTGGTGGTCCTCTCGTGTGGCGGGTTGGGTCAGAGCGGCAGCGGGTGGCGCAGAACGCCGGCGCCGGGGCGGCGGCCGGCGAGGGTGCGGATGAACTCGATCGCGTCGAGGGTGACGTTCTCGCCATCCGAGCCGGACGCGAAGGTGCCGCCGGCTGGTCCTTGCAGGGTCAGCTCGAACGGTTCGCCGTGCAGGGCGGCCCACTCGGCCACGATGTCCGCGACGAGACGGCCATCATGATCCGCGGAGAGCTCCATGTCGCGTCCGGTGGCGGCGCACAGGTCGATGCGGTGGGCCCACACGTCGCGGGTGAAGCCCACGTCGAGCAGGTAGCGCAGTGGTGCCCACCCGATTGGTGGTCCGAACGGCACCGGGAGATGGCGCATCGGCAGTGGGGTTGCCCAGCGGCCTGCGACCGCTGCGGGGCCGATGGCGGCGAGCCGTGTCACCAGCTCATCGTTGGAGAGGTGGCATCGTTCGCGTACCTGCACTTCGTTGAGCCCGTCGACCCAGTGCTGGGCATCAAGTTGTCTGTTGAGGGGTAGGCCGCGACGCAGCTGGTGGAGGAACTGACGCACCGAGGCTTGTGCCTCGCCCGAGCCGAGCACGTGCAACGCCATCGTGCGGACGTCCCATCGGGTGCAATCGGTCGGCAGTGTCCACTCGTGGTCGGACAGTGAGCCAACCAGCGCCGCGAAGCGGGCAAACTCCCGCTCGGCGAGCACCCGTGCTTCTGACCGTTGGATCCGCTCAGGCATCATGAGGCTCGGCTCCGCCGGTGAATGTCGTCGAGGTAGAGGTCGGTCAGACGTTCGAGATGTCGCGACCATCGATCGCCACCGGGGTCATTGCTCAACTGCGTATGGATGAGTCCGGCCACCATGGCGATGAAGCAGTCGATGTCGGCCTGGTCCTCGACACCCGCCACGCGTAGCACCTCGACCACACGGTCCATCACCTGCTCGGCGTGCCCGTACGCAGAGGTCGACGGTTCGAACCCTGGGATCGGCCGCTGGAAGATCAGATAGCAACGGGCGGTGTCCTCGAGCGCGAAGGCCACGAAC
>JALZLC010000136.1 GCA_030858885.1 Actinomycetota bacterium | reverse complement strand
CCGCCTGCATCGCTCCCCCGCCCACCACTACCAGCGCCGGGTCGAAGGCGTTCGTGATCGACGCGATCCCCACGCCGAGCCACGTGCCGACGCAGTCGAGGACCTCGCGGGCGTAGGCGTCGCCGGCGTGCGCCGCCACGGTCACCGTCTTCCCGGTCACCTCGATCGGCTCCAGATCGCGCAGGACGGTGTCGGGCGGTGCCGAACCGTCGGCCAACCCCTGCGACGCGAAGCGCCCGACCGCAGTGCCGCTGGCCACGGTCTCCAGGCAGCCGTGGTTGCCGCAGCCGCACAGGAACTGCCCGCCTTCGTCGACGATGAGGTGCCCGAGCTCTGCCGCGAGGCCGTGGGAGCCACGCAGCAGCCGATCGTCGAGGACCATCCCACCACCGACGCCGGTGCCGACGGTCAGCATCACCATGCAGTCGGTGACGCCGGCTCCGGCCCCCACGCAGTACTCGCCCCAGGCGGCGACGTTCGCGTCGTTGTCCACGATGACGGGTGCGTCGATGCGAGCCTGCAGCTCCTCGCGCAACGGGTAGTCCGCCCAGTCGATGTTGGGAGCGAACCGCACGACGCCGTCCCGGTCGATCAGGCCCGCCGCGCCGACGCCGACGGGCACGACCATGCCGCGCTGTCGTGGCGCCAGCTGCCCGACGGCATCGGCGACCAGCTCGGTGATCGCCTTCGCGTCGGTTGCCGGCGTGTCGCGTCGCAGGCGCTGGATCACTGACCCGTCCGCGCCCACCAGACCCGCCGCGATCTTGGTGCCGCCGACATCAACCCCGACGGCGAGCGTGGCAGTGCCGGCAGCGGCCACCGCCCAGCCTAGAAGCGCAGCAGGGCGGCGACGGGATGGCCGTCGAGGCGGACGGGGTCGCGGAACAGCTCGATGTGCGCGTTGGCGCGGACGGCCTCCTCGATCACCTCGTCGATGAGGTCGTCGACGACCTCGACCGGCTCGCCGTAGGCCGCAGCCTCCTCGTCGTGCAGCGCCAGCGCCCCGCTGGAGCTGCGGTACCCGGGTTGGCCGGCGCCCTCGACGACGAACAGCACCTCCACGCGCTTACCGTTGACCGCCTCCAGGACGTGGCGCAAGCCGCGAGCCGCCTTCGCCCCCTGCCCTTGCGCGCCGGCCAGCCGCCGCAGCAGCGCGCTGCGCCTGCCGGAGACCAGCGACTGCTCGACCTCGACCAAACGGCTGCAGACCTCGTCGGCGCTGCTGTGGCCGGGCAGGCTCAACGGGTCGCCGTGGACAACCCGCTGTAGGTAGGGGTGCAGCTTCTTGGAGAACTCGGCGGCTTCGGCGGGTGGGCCTGCCAGCACCAGGGCGTCGACGGGCTGCTCGGCGTGCAGCTGGCGCAAGACCTCGACGGTGTCCTTGTAGTGCAGGGCAACCTCGTGGTCGATGCCCTTCTCAAAGCCCTTCTGCGACCACCCGCCCTGCTTGTGCTGCCCGTGCACGTCCGCGGCGATGCCCAGCCACTCGCGGCAGCGGCCGAGCTGATAACGGAAGATGCGAGCCTTGTCGCGCTCGACGATGACCAGCGCGATGTGATGATGGCGCCCCAGCAGCGCCTCCAGCGGGACGACGTAGGGGCGATCGTTGACGCGAGCGATGTTGCGCACACCGATGCCCGACTGCACGGTTTCGAAGACCTCGCCCGCGGAGGCGAAGACCCCGACGCCGCGCACCTGGTCCCGCTCGAAGTCGTTGCGAACCCACGAGCTGATCGCCGCAGCGTCGGCCAGCGCGGCGCTTCGGCTGCGCTCAGGAAGGGTGTCGGCGCTCTTGCGCACGTCGCGGAGCAGCCCGTCCAACCGCGCTTCGTAGTCGCCCGTCTTCGGGAAGCGCGCCCCATCGGTGTTCAGGTACACCGTCGTCACGGGCTCCTCGGTGACCGGCCGGTTCACCAGCTTGCGGATATCAGCGGCGGTGACGTCCACGAAAGCGTTCCTTTCGTCTCGACGGTCGGACTCGGCTGCGGTCGGGCGGTCCTCACCGGTCCGATGGCGATCAGCGGCAGTGTATCGGCGGGCTGTGACGGCGTCGGAGGACGCCGGTGTGGATTCCACGAGCCCGTCGCTTCGTCGCCTGCGCGCTTCGTGGGTCAGCGCGCGACGGTCAAGAAGGCGCCGAACAGGCCGAGCAGCGACACGCCGACCACGGCCACCACCAGCCACAGGAACGCCCGGTTGTTCAACAGTGCCGGCCGCCCGTCGCGCAGCCGCTGGATGTCGACCAAGCCGGTGACCCACAGCACCGCGACGCCGAGCAACAGCGGCGCCGCCACCAACGCCGCGCCCGAACCCGCCCCCGTGAGGACGGTGAAGGCTCCCAGCAACCACACGACGAACAGCAGCAGGCGCGCAAGACCGCTGCCGTAGCGGCCGATCGCGACGTGGCCTGCGCCGGGCGCCAACGCTGACAGCACCAAAGCCAACCGCCAGTTGACCGGCGGCGCCTCGGCCTCAGCGGGTCGGTAGCGGTCGGCGAACGACGCACCGCAGACGTCGCAGGCCAGCTGGTCCAGGCTGTGGTACTCACCGCAGCGCGGGCACTCCCACTCCACCTGGTCGCCGCGCCGGCGCATGCCGGGCGTCCGCAGTTGCTGGACCCCCTCCGCAGGCGACGCGGAGAGATGGTCGCCGGCCGGTTGGGCGGGGACGGACACGACCGGCGAGGCCGGCGCGATCGGGGTGGGCACCGGCTCGGGCACCGGCTCGGCGCCGGCTGCGGTCTCGTCGGGTGCGATCTGCTCGGATTCGGCCTGGAGCGGGACGAAGCACTGGCCGCACCAGCGGGCATGTTCCGGGTTGGTGGCGGCGCAGTTGGGGCAGCGCATCACCTGGCCTCCGGCGGCGCAGCTGCGGCG
>JALZLC010000102.1 GCA_030858885.1 Actinomycetota bacterium | reverse complement strand
CGCGCCGTGGGTGACTCGTTCGAGATCGACCCCGTCGACTGGGTCACCGCGGGAGCCGTCGGCGAGCCCGGCCGGCGGACGTTCTACCTGCAGGCGCGCCGCGCGCACGATCTACTCGCGCTGGTCGTGGAGAAGGCCCAGGTCCAGTGGCTGGCGCAGCTGGCGCAGGAGCTGCTCAGCCGCGTCGGGGTGACGGTGACACCCGACGATCTGGACGCCAACGCCCAGCAGCTGCTCGAACCCGTGGTGGCGACCTGGCGTGCCGGTTCGCTCAGCCTCGGCATGGACGAAGAGGGCCAACGCTTCCTGCTCGAGGCCGAACAGCTGCTCGACGACGACGACGAGACGCAAGAAGAGCCCGGCACGATCCGGCTGTGGCTGTCGCGCGACCAGTTGGTGGCGATGGCTGCCTATGCCGCGTTCATCGTGGAGGCGGGCGCTCGCGAATCGTGCCGGCTGTGCGGCCGCCCAGTCGATCCCGTCACCGGCCACGTCTGCCCGGCCACGAACGGACACGGGCCGTTGACGGCGTGAGCCGGCCGTGACCGCCACCGAGGTGACGTCGCTGCTGGCCGACGGCGAGATCAAGGTGCACGGGCGCATCGTCAACGCCAGCAACCACACGACCCTGGTGCAGGTCGGCGGTTCCGACGGTGTGCTGGCCGTCTATAAGCCGCGGGCCGGCGAGCGGCCACTGTGGGACTTCCCCCCCGGCACGCTGCACCGCCGGGAGGTCGCCGCGTTCACGGTGAGTGCCTTCCTCGGCTGGGAGGTTGTGCCGCCCACGCTGCTGCGCGACGGCCCGCTGGGGATGGGGTCGCTGCAGCTGTTCATCGACCACGACCCGCAACGCCACTACTTCGTCCTCGTCGAGGAGGACGTACACGACGAGCAGCTGGCCCGCATGGCGGCGTTCGACCTGCTGATCAACAACGCCGACCGCAAGGCCAGCCACGTGCTGCTCGACGGGCAGGGTCGCATCTGGGGTTGCGATCACGGCCTGTCGTTCCACCCGCAGGCCAAGCTGCGCACCGTGATCTGGGAGTTCGGCGGCCTGCCGCTTGACCAACGGTGGAGCCACGATGTGGAGCGGCTGGCGGCCGCGCTCCAGGATCGCCACAGCGCGGTGCGCCGCGACCTCGTCGACCTGCTGTCACCCGCCGAGGTGGCGGTGCTGGCCCGTCGCGCGACCCTGCTCGCGGCTGCCGACGCGCTGCCCGACATCGACGAGGACCTGCGCCCCTACCCCTGGCCGCCGCTGTAGGACGCCTGGCTAGGAGGTCGTTACCGCGCGGACGCCGGTGCCCTCGGGAACCGGCACCGCCCAGAAGCCGACCGGGAACCCGAGGTTGCCGGCCCGCACCGGCGTCCGCAGCGTCGTCCCGTCGTCGAGGCGGACCTCGACCTCCGGCAGCGCTTCGCCCGCGGTGCCGTATACGACCGTCGGGCCGCCCTCGGGCACCGTGGTGGTCTGCACCTGCCCGACCCCGTCCTCGCTCTGGCCCGCCGGCGAGCAGGCGCTGTCCAGGGTCGCGTCGCGGTAGCGCAGCTCGACGCAGTTGGCAGTGCCGTCGTAGCGTGCGACCGCCTCCCAGGGCTGTCCCGCAGCCTGCCCCGCGGCGATCGGCTCGCGCAAGGTGCGGGGCCGCTGCTCCTGGCGGACCTGGTCGACCAGGCCGGGACCGAACAGCGCCTGGACTCCGACCAGGACGCCGACCAGGAGACCGGCGCCGATGATGAGCGCCCGTCCCGACACCGTCCGCTCTCTCGCCTCGGCCATGGCCCTAGGATCGCACGCGTGCACCCTGAACTGGTCGCCCTTCCCGAGATCCTGGCCGCCCGCGAACGCCTGGCCGGCGTGGTCCAAACCACCCCGCTGGAGCCGTCCTCCGCCGTCTCGGAGCTGGCCGGGGTCCGTGCGTTGCTCAAGTGTGAGCACCTCCAGCGGACGGGTTCGTTCAAGATCCGCGGCGCCTACAACCGCATCGTGCAGCTCGACGAGGCCGAACGCGCCCGTGGGGTGGCGTGTGCGTCCGCCGGCAACCACGCCCAGGGTGTGGCGCTGTCGGCACGGCTGGTCGGGGTGCACGCCACGGTGTTCATGCCGGCCACGGCGCCGTTGCCCAAGGTCGAGGCCACCCGGTCCTACGGCGCCGAGGTGGTGCTGATCGGCAGCGGCTTCGACGAGGCCTACGAGGCCGCTCAGAAGTGGACCGCGGACAACGGGGCGGTGTTCGTCCACCCCTTCGACCACCCCGACATCATCGCCGGGCAGGGCACGCTGGGTCTGGAGATCCTCGACCAGGTGCCCGACGCAGGGACGATCGTGGTGCCGATGGGCGGCGGGGGCCTGATCTCCGGCATCGCCGCCGCCGTCAAGGCGCGCAAGCCCGATACCCGCATCGTCGGTGTCGAGGCTGCGGGGGCGGCGGCGTTCCCCGCCTCGCTGGCCGCCGGGCAGCCCTGTGCCCTCGACAGCGTCTCGACCATCGCCGACGGCATCGCCGTCAAGACCCCGGGTGAGCTGACGCTGGCCCACGTGCGCGAGCTGGTCGACGAATGCGTCACCGTTTCCGACGAGGCCATCGCCAGAGCGGTCCTGCTGCTGGTCGAGCGGGCCAAGCAGGTGGTGGAGCCGTCGGGCGCCGCCGGCCTGGC
>JALZLC010000098.1 GCA_030858885.1 Actinomycetota bacterium | reverse complement strand
CCTGCCTACCGCCGCCCCCCCGACAGCGTGCGGGCGTGGGCGGTGGCGGCGCGCCTCGCGCTGCGGGTCGTGGCGGGACATCGCGTGGCGCCTACGCTACGTCGATCGCCGGGTGCGCCGTTGCGGGCAGGCTGGTGCGCCCTGGTGGACGACGACGCGGCCGGCGCGGCAGCCCTGGCTCGGTTGGCTGCCGGCCTTCCGCCCGCGGCACACGCCGTCGCACTCGACGACGACCGGATCTGGGACGCCGCATCTGTGGTACGCGCCTTCGTCGACGCCGTGGCCGACACCGCGGTTCGACGCGGTGGCCCTCCTCCGAGGGCAGGGCGTCCCCGCGCGCGACTCCTGCCGTGGACCGCCCGGTGGGCCGAGGCCCTCGCCGACCCCGACGACCCGATCGTGCCAATCCGTGACGACCCTGAGGAGCTCGTCGCCGCGGTCAGCGGCTGGCTGTCGGGTGGAGGCGACTCGGCGCCTGGGGTGACCGAGCTGCGCCTGGAGGCACCCGAGCAGCAAGCCGACCCGTGGCCGCTGCAGGTGGCGTTGCGGATGGAGGACGGCTCCCTGTTGCCGGCCGACCGGGTCTGGGCTGGGGATACGGGCGACACCGATCCGGTGGTGGCACAGGAGGCGATCCTGCGGGGGCTGGCCCGCTGCGCCCGGGTGTTCGAGCCAGTGGATCGCGGCCTGCGTGAGGCGGAGCCCACCTGCGTCCCGCTGACCGTCGAGGAGGCCTGGACGTTCATCTGCGACGCCGAGCCGCTGCTGCGCGGCAGTGACGTGGTGGTCATCCTGCCCAGCGACGTCGCCGAGGAGGACCTGCGGCTGCGGTTACAGCTTGGTGGCGACGAGCCGGGGGCTGCCGACACTGATGAGGCGGTCACTCTCGATCCGCCCGACGGCGTCGACTTCCGCGACCACGGCGGCCTTCCCGACCACGTCGACTACGCCTTCCAGGTCACCATCGGCGACGAAGTGATCGGCCAGGACGAGCTGATGGCCATCGCCGAGGCGCAGGCACCGCTGGTTCGCTGGCGCGACCGCTGGCTGCGAGTCGATCCCGACCAGGTGGGGCGGCTGCGCAACCTCGGCCCGAGTGGGCGGCTGGGACTCGCCGACGCCCTCGTTCTGGGGCTTGGCGGATCCGCCGGCCCCGACGACGTGGCCGGTCTGGCGCCCGACGACGTCCGCCCGGGGACGCGCGTCGAGGTCGTGGCGGAGGGGCGGTTGGCGAACCTGCTCGACCGTATCCGTGGGGCAGCCGAGATCCCGGCCGCCGCGGCGACCCCAGCGGGATTCAATGGCGTGCTGCGCCCGTACCAGGGACGGGGTGTGGCCTGGCTGGCAGGCATGAGCCAGCTCGGCCTCGGCGCCGTCCTCGCCGATGACATGGGGTTGGGCAAGGGCATCCAGCTCATCGCCTACCTGTTGAGCCGGTCGGATGCTCGCCCGACGCTGGTGGTGTGCCCGACCTCGGTGGTGGGCAACTGGCAGCGCGAGCTGCGCCGCTTCGCCCCCTCGATCGCCGTGTCGCGTTGGCATGGCGCTGACCGGCCGGTCGCTGCCGACCAGGCCACCGGCGTGGTGCTTACGACGTACGGCACCCTGCGACGCGACGTCGATGTGCTGGCCGCCGTGGACTGGGGTGTGATCGCCCTGGACGAGGCGCAGCACGTCAAGAACCCCCAGACGGCCGCGGCACGCGCCGTTCGCCGGTTGCGCAGCCAGCAAACCGTGGCGCTGACCGGCACGCCGCTGGAGAACCGACTGGCCGAGCTGTGGGCACTGCTGGACGCCACCAATCCCGGTCTGCTCGGCAGCCAGGCCGCCTTCGCCCGGCGCTTCGTCACTCCGGTCGAACGCCAGCACGACCTGGCCGCCGCCACCCGGCTGCGACGTCTCGTCGCTCCCTTCCTGCTCCGCCGCGAGAAGACCGATCCGGCGGTGATCTCTGACCTGCCGCCGAAGATCGAGCGCAACGTCGTCTGCCCGCTCACCCGCGAGCAGGCGACGTTGTACGCCGACACCGTCGAGCAGGCGATGGCATCGCTGGCCGACGCGACGCGCATGGAGCGGCGCGGGCGGGTGCTGGCCCTGCTGACCCACCTCAAGCAGATCTGCAACCACCCGGCGCAGTTTCTCGGCGAGAAGGCACCCGAGCTGCTCGGCCGCTCCGGCAAGTTCGCGGCGCTGCGGGAGATCGTGGGCGAGGTCACCGACGCCGGTGACCGGGTCCTGGTGTTCAGCCAGTACGTGCGGATGGGGCGCCTGCTGGTCACCCAGCTGCAAGCCGACCTCGGCGTGGAGGTGCCGTTCCTCCACGGCGGCACCCCCGCGCGTGGACGGGAGCGGCTGGTCGAAGCCTTCCAGGCAGGCGAGCCGGGCTATCCGGGTGACCCATCCGGCGCTCCGCCGGTGCTGGTGGTGAGCTTGCGCGCCGGCGGGACGGGCCTGAACCTGACAGCGGCGACCCATGTCGTGCACTACGACCGTTGGTGGAACCCGGCCGTGGAGGATCAGGCGACCGACCGGGTGCACCGCATCGGCCAGCGGCGGACGGTGGAAGTCCACAAGCTCGTCACCGCCGGCACGGTGGAGGAGCGCATCGACGAGCTGCTCAGCGCCAAGCGGGCCTTGACCGACCGGGTGATCACGGCCGCCGAGTCGTGGATCACCGACCTGGGTGACCTTGAGCTGCGCGAGCTGGTTGCCCTGTCGGCCGACGCGAGCATCGGAGATCTGGACGAAGACGACGAGCTGCCGGTCGGGCGACGGCCTGCCGGGGTGGTCGGATGAACAGCCGCTGGGGTCAGCGCTTCGCCGAGCAGTTCGAGCAGGCGCATCCTGGAGCGGGCCAGTCGCAGGTCAAGGGCCGCGCGCTGCTGCGCTCCGGCCGGGTCACCGATGTGCGGGTGAGCACCGGGCTGGTCAGCGGGCGGGTGCAGGGGTCGCGGGCGACGCCGCTGACGGTGATGCTGCGCCTGGCGCCGCTGGATGAGGCGCAGTGGCAGCGTGTCCTGGCTGCCTTAGCCAGTCAGGTTCGCCACACCGCGCGCCTGCTGGCAGGGCAGGTGCCCGAGGGTCTGGAGGCCGAGTTGGAGGCGGCCAACGTCTCGCTGTTCGGACCCGTGACCGCCGAGTGCAGCGACGGGCGAAGAGCCTGCGAGCACATCGCCGCAGTGTGGCTGGCGACCGCCGAGCGCATCGCCGCCGACCCATTCGAGTTGCTGCGGCTGCGAGGCCGTGGCCGGGAGCGCCTGCTGGCCGAGACCGCGACGGAGCGCAGCCGAGGCGGCGCGGGGGTGCCCAGGGCCGGCGTTGACCCGGCGACGTTGGATCCCTCCACTTGGACACGGGCTGGGATCGACCCGTTGTCCCTGGAACTGGGCCTGGAGCCGGAACCGCGCACACCGGCTGGCCCGCTGCGCCTGCTCGGCGATCCCCCCGGCTGGACGGGGGGTGTGAGCGCCGGCGATCTGTTCGCGCCGTTGGTGATCAGGGCCGCGGCCTGGGCGCGCCACCTGGCGACAGCCGACGACGTGGGGAGTCAGCCCGGGGGCTCGGGGCAGAACTGAGGAGACCGCCGCATTCGTGAACCCTTGGCAAGAGTAGGAGGACACCCGGCTGCCGACCGGTCGGGATCGTGGGCCAGAGCGGTCACGGCGTCTCTGTTTTGACTGTTTCCTGCCCGACGCGGCGCTGTGCGACCGTCCTTGGTCGACAATGCGGTGATGCAGCCAGATGCGGATGTGGTGACGTTCGCCGAGTCAGGGCGCCGCCATGGTGGTTGCGGGCACTGCTTTGGGGCGTGCCCCCGGCGATCGTCGCCTTTGGCTGGATTGACGGCGGCGCCGACGGGGCGGCAGGCGGCGCCGTTGCGCCGTGATCGTGCTGCTGTTCGCCACGCTGCCGTTGGAGTTCAGCTTCGCCTGGTACGGCGGCGTCAGGGTCGCTGCAGGGCGCATGCATGTGGGACGGCGGTCGGTGCCAGTCCACGCGCTGGAC
>JALZLC010000083.1 GCA_030858885.1 Actinomycetota bacterium | reverse complement strand
CGCAGCTTTCGGCCGCGGAGGCGGTCGCGACCGCAGCGCTGTTCAAGGCACTGGCTGATCCGCATCGCGTGCGCATCGTGAACCTGCTGGCGGCGTCCGCCGAACCGGTGTGCGTCTGTGACCTCACCGCGTCCCTGGGCATCACGCAGCCGACGGTCAGCCACCACCTCCGCAAGCTCGTCGACGCTGGGCTGCTCACCCGCGAGCAGCGCGGCACCTGGGCCTACTACGCCATCGACCACGACGCGATGCGCCGGCTGGCCGGCGTCGCCACCCTGACAGGAGACTCGTCATGACCGACACCACCTCGACCCGTGATGAGTTGCGCGAGCAGGTTCGCGCCCGCTACGCCGCCGCCGCGACCACCGCCCACGGCTGCTGCGGTGACAGTTGCTGCGGTGACGGCTGCGGACCGAGCGCCGAGGACGGCTTCGGCGCCGCCCTGTACAGCCTCGACGAGCAGGCCGAGCTGCCCGATGCCGCCCGGCTGGCCAGCCTCGGCTGCGGGAATCCCATCGCCGTCGCCGAGCTGCGCGAAGGCGAGACTGTGCTCGACCTGGGCTCCGGCGGCGGTATCGACGTCCTGCTGTCCGCCCGCCGCGTCGGCCCGAGCGGCAAGGCCTACGGCGTGGACATGACCGGCGAGATGCTGGACCTCGCCCGCCGTAACGCCGCCGAGGCCGGAGCCACCAACGTCGAGTTCCTCAGCGGTCACATCGAGGCCATCCCGCTGCCTGACGCGTCAGTCGACGTCATCGTCTCCAACTGCGTGATCAACTTGTCGGTGGACAAGCCCGCCGTCCTGGCCGAGATGCATCGGGTGCTGCGCCCCGGCGGCCGGATCGGCATCAGTGACGTGGTGGCGGGCGATCACCTCACCGCTTCCCAGCGTGGCGAGCGCGGCAGCTATGTCGGTTGCATTGCCGGCGCCCTGTCCGACGCCGAGTACCGCGACGGCCTGGCCGCGGCCGGTTTCACCGGTGTCGCGATCACGTCAACGCACGAGGTCGCCGACGGCATGCACAGCGCCATCGTGCGCGCCAACAAGCCGGCCTGAGCCGCGAGCGCGCCAACAAGCCGGCGCTGTGGACGTCGCCACCCGGCTTTCATGTACTAGAGGGAGGGAACAGCAGCCTCGCGGACCCGCCGCACCACTCGTCCACGGTTCGCCATCGATGCGGCTGCCGGAACATCGCCGCCTCGGCGACCTCGCGCAGGACCGCAGGACCCAGCTGCTGTTCACGGGTTCCCAGCTGCGGGTCCGGGTCTCGGCGGTCGGTGCGAACGGTGGCATCGGTCAGACGTCCCCGTGGTTCGCCGTCGGTGAAGGCACGCAGGACGGCGTTCCCATCCCGCAACCGGATGCCGGCTCCGGGCACCACCGACCCGGGCACCATTTCCGGGCATCGCTGATGATGGAGGCACCTGGATGAACTGCGGCATCCTGCTGTTCGACGGCGTCGACCTGATGGATGTCGCCGGTCCCTACGAGGTGCTGTTGACGGCGTCGCGGCTGCAAGAGCGCCGTGGTGACGTGCCGTCCTTCACGGTGACAACGGTCAGCGCCACCGGCGGTCCAGTCACCGCCTTCGGCGGCCTTGGGCTAACCGCCGAGAGCGGTCCCGACGGGGCGGGCGGGTTCGACGTCCTCATCGTGCCGGGCGCCATCGCCATCGATCCGCTGGTGGACGACCAAGGACTCATCCACGCGGTCCGCCGCCTGGCTGCCACCGCCAAGCTAACGGCGTCGGTATGCACCGGCGCCTTCCTGTTGGAACGGGCCGGCCTGCTCGACGGCGTGCAGGCCACCACGCACTGGGAGGACGTGGACGGCCTTGCTGCCCGCCTGGGCTGGGACCGGGTGCGCGCCGACGTTCGCTGGGTCGACAGCGGTCGGGTCGTCACCGCGGGCGGGCTGTCGTCGGGCATCGCGATGGCGCTGCATCTCGTCGAGCGGTTCGCCGGGCGTGAGCTGGCCGAGGCGACGGCACGGCAGCTGGACTACGTCTGGACCGAGGACAGGGGTGCGTGACGCTGTACTCAAGCCGACCATGAACGCGCAGCGCTGCAGCCGTTGACACCGTCGGACGGCGGCCCGATAGGCTGCCCGACGGCGTTTCGCGGGCCGGGGAGGCACCACCACCATGCGACGGCGATCACTACTGCTTGTCAGCGCCGTTGCGTTGATGGCCGCGCTGCTGGGTGGGGTGCCGGGGGCGACCGCCCAGACCGCCGAGGCCGCGCAGCCCGCCCGCGATGACAGGCTCCGCGTCTACATCGGCGATCTCAGCCCGAACGTGCTGACGATCCTCGGCGAACTGGGCGTTGACCGCCGCGAGCTGGGCATCAGGCGGGTTGCCGGAGGCGGGCGACGGTTGGAGGTCGTGCTGCGGGAAGCCGAGGCCGCGAAGTTGCGAGCTATCGGTGTCGGCGCAGGTCGTGTTCGCCTCTACGATCACCACCCCCGACACCGTTCTCGACGGCTTCGGGTTCGAGCACCTGTCGCGCAATGATGGGGCCAACGAGTATCTCGGAAGGGTGATGGACCACCTGTTACGTGGCCGTCGGCGCTAGCACGGCGGCCACGCCCGCCGCTGATCGTAGGTGAAGGGGACTGACGGATGACTGATCTTGCAACCACACCGGACGTAACGGTCGAGCTGCGGTTGGAGCAGCATCGCGTCGAGCTGACGGCTTACTGCTACCGGATGCTGGGGTCGGCGTTCGAAGCGGAAGACGCCGTGCAGGAGACGCTGGTGCGGGGCTGGCGGAATCTCGACCGCTTCGAGGGGAGGGCCGCGCTGCGAACGTGGCTGTATCGCATCGCGACCAACGTCTGCCTCGACATGCTTAACGGCAGGCAACGCCGCGCCCGCCCGATGGACCTGTCGCCCGCTTCGACGGCGGATTCGACGCTTGCCCCTGGGTTGCCGGAGGTCACGTGGATCGAACCGATCCCCGACAGCCGAGTCGTGTCGACGAGCGATGATCCGGCCGACGTGGCCGTCCGCCGCGACACGGTCCGTCTTGCCTTCGTGGCCGCCCTGCAGCACCTGCCGCCCCGACAGCGGGCGGTGTTGATCCTGCGGGAAGTCCTGCGCTGGAAGGCGACCGAGGTCTCCGAGCTGCTGGACACCTCGGTCGCCTCGGTCAACAGCTCGCTGCAACGTGCCCGCGCGACGCTGGCCGACAGCAACCCGGCCGCCACCGACACGGCCGAACCGATGGACGACGCGCAGCGTGCGCTGTTGGCCCGCTATGTCGATGCCTTCGAGCGCTACGACCTCGATTCGCTGACGGCGCTGCTCCACGAGGACGCCACCCTGTCGATGCCCCCCTACAGCCTGTGGCTGCGTGGCCCCGTCCAGATCCGCCAGTGGCTTGCTGGCCCGGGGGCTGAGTGCCGCGGTTCACGGTTGGTTCCGGTCACGGCCAACGGTTCGCCGGCCTTCGGCCAGTATCGGCCCAGCGGCCCCGGTGGCCGCCATGAGCCGTGGGCCCTGCAGGTCATCGAAGTATCAGGCGGTCGCATCGTCGGGTTCAACGCCTTCCTCGACACCGCCAGGATGTTCCCGCTGTTCGGTCTGCCGTTGCGGCTCGAGCCGTAGCGCCGCAGCCAGCGGCACGACGTCGCCGAGTCCGGCCAGGACGAGCAGCTCGCATAGCTGGCCGGAGGCGTGACGCAACGCGATGCGCCACCCGAGCCGCTGGGCGGTGAGCTGCAACCGGGCCACGACGTCGATCGTGCCGACGTCGGTTTCGACGAGGGCGCCGACGTCGCAGACCAGCAGGTCACTGTGGTTGCGCTCCAGCAGCGCCCGGACACGCCCGCAGAGGCGCGCGATGTCTACGCCATCGATCGGACTGTCGATGACCACGACGATCGGCTTCGGCCCAGGCTCGGGTCGCAGCGCACCCTCCTTCCACGCCCTTCCCGGTAACTGACGGCGTTGGGAGCCGAAACTCAGCGATGAGTTCTGTGCCGCCGCGCGGTCTACTCCCTCGACAGCCAGCCCTTCTCAGCCAGGAGCAGCAGCATGCAGGCAGGCACCGACCTCGCGATCGAGGCCAACGGTCTGGTCAAGCATTTCGGCACGCGCGGGCGGTGGACGGTCTGGACCTGCGGGTTCCGACGGGCCTCGTCTACGGCGTACTGGGACCCAACGGCGCTGGAAAGACCACCGCCATCCGCATGTTCGCGACGTTGCTGCGGCCTACCGACGGCAGCGCAAGGGTGTTCGGCCACGACATCGTCGCCGAGGCCGACGCGGTGCGCAGCCGGGTGAGCATGACCGGCCAGTTCGCATCGGTCGACGAAGACCTGACGGGCGTGGACAACCTCGTGTTGCTCTCCCGGCTGTGGGGCTACTCGCGGTCGGCGGCCAAGGCGAGGACGGCCGAGCTGCTCGACGCGTTCGGTCTGGCCGAAGCTGGCGGACGGCAGGTGAAGACCTAGTCCGGTGGCATGCGGCGGCGGATCGACATCGCGGCCAGCATCGTGGTCACCCCCGAGCTGATCTTCCTCGACGAACCCACCACCGGTCTGGACCCGCGCAGCCGCAACCAGGTTTGGGAGATCGTGCGCGCGCTGGTGGCCGCGGGCACCACCGTGCTGTTGACCACCCAGTACCTGGACGAGGCCGACCAGCTCGCCGACCGCATCGCGGTTGTCGACCACGGCAAGGTCATCGCCGAGGGCACCAGCAACCAGCTCAAGGCCTCGGTCGGCTCCGGCGCGCTGCATGTGCGGCTGGTGGATCCCGTCCAGCGACCCGAGGCCCAGCAGGTGCTCATCCGTACCTTGGCGGCCTCGATCCGGCTCGAAACCGACCCGTCGGCGTTGTCGGCCCGCGCGTCCGGCGCCCAACGAGTCGGCTACGCGCTGGCCGCGCTGTCGCACGCGGGGGTGACCGTCGCCAACTTCTCACTCGGCCAGCCGATTCCCAGACCGATGGTGACCCGCAGACCGATGGCCACTTCTCGACCGGCGCGGATGCCGCGTCCGCTGAGTCCAGCCAGGAGGCACACGCATGACCGCCACGACCACCCCCCAGCCGGTTGCACAGGCGGCGGTGCGCACGGCACTGTCGACCAGCGCCAGACCGCCCCGCGCCACCGGCCTGTCGGCATCGGGAACGTTCTGGTGGCGGGCCATGCTCAAGATCAAGCACGTGCCCGAGCAGCTGTTCGACGTCACCGCCTTTCCGATCATGTTCCTGCTGATGTTCACCTACCTGTTCGGCGGCGCGCTGGCCGGGTCCACCGGTGCCTATCTGCAGGA
>JALZLC010000073.1 GCA_030858885.1 Actinomycetota bacterium | reverse complement strand
CGGAATGCCGATGTTGACGAAGTTGCCTTCGGTCTCGACGACGAACGGCAGCACCTCACGGACGGGCGTGCTCGGGTCGTCGGTGCCGAACTCGCCGACGTCGTAGTTGCGCCGGTACTCGCGCATCGCGGCCTGGTCGTTGAAGCCGTGGTCCTGGTCGGTGTCGACCCAGATGCGGTCGTTGTTGTCGTTCCACAGGACGGCGAACAGCCCGCTGGAGCCCTCGGGATTGCCGTCGCGATTGACATCGTTGCCGATCTCGCCGCCCAGGTTCGGGTCACGCTCGTCGAAGATGCCGAAGCGCCAGGTGCCCTGACGGCGGGGAGCCTGGTAGGTCACGCCGTCGACCTCGAAGGTGCCATTCGTCGCGAAGACCTCGTGGTCCATGTCCACCCATGTCGGGTCGGAGTCGGTCTCGGGATCGGTGACGGTCACCCAGTCGACGATCTTGCGCTCGCCGGTGCTGGTGGTGTTCAGGCTCGGGTGGGACAGGTCGACCCCGGTGTCCATGATCCCGATGGTGACGCCGCGACCGTCCCAGTTGGGGTGCGCCCGGGTGAACTTGTGGGCGTTGATGTCACGGATCGGCATGTACGGGTTGCTGCGGGGGGTGTCCGCACCCGGCGGGGGCTGCGGGGTCGGGTCCACCACGCCACCAGGGGCCGGTCGGGGGTCGTCGATCGGGATGATCTCGTCGATGTTGACCGCAGTGATCCCGTCGATGCCGGCCGCCTTCTCGACCCGGGCCTCGGGCACGGAGACGCGCAGGTAGTCCACGTCACGATCAGAAGCCTGCACGCGACCACCCAGGTCCCGGAAGCTGTCGGCCACGTCGGGAGCCTGACCGCGGTCGGCCGCGACCAGCAGGGTCACGCGGCGGTCGCCGTCGGCGCGCGCCTGGGCGAGCAGCTCACGGTCGTGCTTGGACAGTTCCGGACCGCCGGCTGCGCGGGGCCGGTTCGCGACGGGTGCGGCTGTGGCCACCGTGGGGAGCACGACGACCGAGAGGGCGAGGACCAAAGCTAGGGCGAGGCTGAGGCGGCGTCGTACGCCGCCGAGCGGGTGCGGTGAGGTCATGGACGCAGATCCTTCGACAGGGGTTGTATTTGGCTTTCGAGCGACGGATGCGCACACGCGGGCGCCCACCGATCAGCGGCACCGCACAGCAACGCCCACCCAGCCACTTCCGCCCCGGATACTCCCAGCGAACTAGTGCACGCGCAAAGGGGTCAGCAGATACTACGCCTTGCCATCAGCGCGTCACTTAACGTAAGCGTAACAATCGCTCCACCAACGGTTCCGTAGGAGATACACCGCGACTTCTGCGCTGGCACGGGTTAGTACGTCTCGATGGACGGGCGTAACACTGTACCTGTTCGGTGTGGCGATAGCGGTTGGATTGACGCTTGGCGTCAGAACCATTGCGGTGACGATCGCATCGATATGGTGCATCGTCTATTTACTTCGAACGGTAGGACTTCTTCATAGCCTTCCGCGGCGGTTGTGGCACGCCCTGCTCGCCACTGCCATT
Organism: Actinomycetota bacterium; assembly: GCA_030858885.1. The sequence goes on along the minus strand of JALZLC010000073.1, from coordinate 14,645 downwards.
ATGCTCGCTTCCGTAACGTTCATGCTGCCTGTTGCCGTCGAGGGAGACGGTCACAATGTCCTCGTACCGTTAGGTTGGCCAGTCACTTGGCTAGTGCAGGAGCAACCAGACTATGTTGCCGGCCCTGAGGAGGTTACATTCTCCTCGCCGCTCGATTCACCGATCGTGGAGCTGAATGTTCCGGCGATGCTTCTCGACACAGGCGTGTTGCTGCTCCTCGGACTGCTGGTCCTAGCGTACGGGCGTCGTTCCTCATTGCTCTGACGGGTGCCGAAGTCAGTCGGCGGCCAGCACCAGCAGCAAGTCGCCGGGCTCCACCGTCGTGCCGGACTCCACCACGACACGGGCCACCTTCCCGTCCACCGGCGCGCTGATGGCCGACTCCATCTTCATGGCCTCGATGGACCCGACGGGCTGCCCCCGCTGCACGCTGTCACCCTCGTCGACCCGCAGCGTCACCACGCCCGACAGCGAGGCGGCGACATGTAACGGGTCGGACAGGTTGGCCTTCTCTGCGCGCGAGTGCTCGACGTTGATGGAGCGGTCGCGCACATCGACCGGCCGGGTCTGACCGTTGAGCTTGATCAGCACCGTGCGGGTCCCGCTCTCGTCGGGCTCACCGATGGCCTCCAGCTCCACGAACAGGCGCACGCCGGGTTCCAGCTCGATGACGATCTCCTCGGCTGGCTCCAGGCCGTAGAAGAACGCCCTGGTCGGCACCACCGCCACGTCACCCCAGCGGTCGGCGGCTTCGGTCTGCTCGCGCGCCGGCTCCGGGAACATCAAGCGGTTCAGGGTGGCCCGCCGGTCCGGGCCGGTCAGCGCCACGCCGCCATCGTCGATCTCGATCTCATCGGCGGCGTTCCGCCCGGCCAGTGCCTTGCTGCGGAAGGGCTCGGGCCAGCCTCCAGGCGGGGTGCCCAGCTCGCCCTGCAGAAACCCGAGTACCGACTCCGGCAGGTCGAAGTCACCGGGATGGTCCTCCAGTGCATCGGGATCGATGCCGGCCGAGGCCAGATACAGCGCCAGGTCACCGACCACCTTGGACGTCGGCGTGACCTTGATGAGGTCGCCCAGTAACCGGTTGCAGCGCTCGTACAGCGCCTCGACTTCTTCGAAGCGGTCGCCGAGGCCGAGCGCCACGGCCTGCTGGCGCAGGTTGGACAGCTGACCGCCGGGGATCTCGTGGCGGTACACCGTGCCCGTCGGGGAACGGAGACCCGCCTCGAACGGCGCGTACAGATCGCGCACCGACTCCCAGTACGGCTCCAGGTCGCCGAGCACGTCCAGCGACAGGCCGGTGACCCGATCGGTGTGGTCGGTGGCCGCCACGATCGCGGCCAAGGAGGGCTGGCTGGTCATCCCGGACAGTGGCGGTGCCGCACCGTCGATCGCGTCGACGCCAGCCTGAACCGCCGCCAGGTAGGTCGCCAGCTGGCCGCCGGCGGTGTCGTGGGTGTGCAGGTGCACGGGGGCGTCGAAGCGTTCGCGCAGCGCGGTGACCAGCGTCCGGGCGGCCGGCGCCCGCAGCAACCCCGCCATGTCCTTGATGCACAGCACGTGCGCCCCGGCCGCGATGACCCCTTCGGCCACGCCGAGGTAGTGGTCCAGGGTGTAGGACCGCTGACCGGGGTCCGACAAGTCGCCGGTGTAGCACAGCGTCCCCTCGGCGACGCCGCCGGCCGCGGCGACCGCCTCGATGCCGGGGCGCATCCGTTCCACGTCGTTGTTGGCGTCGAACACCCGGAAGATGTCGATGCCGGTGGCACGAGCCTCGTCGACGAAGGCCCGCACGACCGCGTCGGGATAGCTGGAGTAGCCGACGGCGTTGCGGCCGCGCAGGAGCATCTGCAGGCACACATTGGGCAGCGCCGCACGCAGCCGCGCCAGCCGCTCCCACGGGTCCTCGGACAGGAAGCGCAACGCCACGTCGTAGGTTGCGCCGCCCCACACCTCCGCCGACAGCAACTGGGGCATACGCCGCGCCATGTGCCCGGCGACCGCCACCATGTCATAGGTCCGCATGCGGGTGGCCAGCAACGACTGGTGGGCGTCACGCAGGGTGGTGTCGGTGACGCCGATCGCCGAGCTGTCGCGCAGCCAACGCGCGAAGCCCGCCGGCCCCAGCTCGTCGAGGCGCTGGCGAGAGCCAGACGGCGCAGGCGCGTGCCGCTCGTCGTCGCTCATCACGGGCAGCTTGGCGGCCGGCTCGACCAGCGTCGGCGGCTCGCCGTGCGGGCGGTTGACCGTCACGTCGGCGACCAGCTCCAGCAACCTGGTGGCGCGGTCGGCACCGGCCTTGGCCGACGTCAGTTGGGGCCGCTCGTCGATGAAGGCGGTGGTGACCTCGCCGGCCAGAAAGTCGGGGTCCGACAGCACCGCCCCGAGGAAGGCCACGTTGGTCAGCACACCCCGCACGCGGAACTCCGCGATCGCCCGGCGGGCGCGGGACGCGGCGGTGGCGAGGTCAGGCCCGCGCGCGGTGAGCTTGACCAGCAGCGAGTCGAAGTAGGGCGACACCTCGCCGCCGGTGTAGCCCGCACCGCCGTCCAGCCGGATCCCGGCGCCGCCCGGCGAGCGGTAGGCGGTGATGCGGCCGAGGTCGGGGCGGAAGCCGTTGGTCGGGTCCTCGGTCGTGATGCGGCACTGCAGCGCCTGGCCCCGGACGGTGATGCGGTCCTGCGCCAGTCCGAGGTCGGCCAGCGTCGCGCCGGCCGCGATGCGCAGCTGCGACTTGACGATGTCGACGTCGGTGACCTCCTCGGTCACCGTGTGCTCGACCTGCACCCGCGGGTTCATCTCGATGAACACGGCAGCAGGCCCGCCCGAGCCATCCGGTGCGACCAGGAACTCCACCGTGCCGGCGTTGCGGTAGCCCACGGCACGCCCGAAGCGCACCGCGTCCGCGCAGATGGACTCGCGCAGCGCGGGGTCAAGATTGGGCGCCGGCGCCAGCTCCAGAACCTTCTGGTGCCGGCGCTGCACCGAGCAGTCGCGCTCGTACAGGTGGATGACTTCGCCGTCCGCGCCGGCTAGCAGCTGCACCTCGATGTGGCGAGGGCGGACCATCGCCTGCTCCAAGAACACCGTCTCGTCGCCGAAAGCCCCCTTGGCCTCGCGCATGGCCGTCTCCACGGCGGCGGCCAGCTCACCGGGCTCGTGCACGAGCCGCAGCCCACGACCGCCGCCGCCGGAGGCGGCCTTCACGAAGACGGGGAAGCCGATCGCCTGGGCGGCCTCGGCGGCCGCCTCGGGCCCGGCCAGTGAGGCCGAGGCGGCGAGGACCGCGAGACCCGCTTCGTCCGCCGCCACACGGGCGCGGATCTTGTCGCCGGTCAGCTTCAGCACCTCGGCGGGAGGGCCGACGAAGGTGACGCCGGCTGCCTTGCAGGCGGCGGCCAGCAGCGGGCTCTCAGACAGGAAGCCGTAACCGGGATAGACCGCGTCCGCTCCGACTCGGACTGCCGCCTCGACGATGACCTGCGGGTCCAGGTAGGCCCGCACCGGGTGGTCGGGGTCGCCGATCTCGTAGGCCTCGTCGGCTTTCTGGCGGTGCAGTGACCCCCGGTCGGCGTGGGTGTAGACCGCCACCGTGCGAATGCCGAGCTCGTAGGCGGCGCGGAACGCTCGCACCGCGATCTCGCCGCGGTTGGCTACCAGGACCTTGTCCATGCCCGCCTTTCGGTCGGTTCCCGCCATCTCGCCGAGGGCGCCGCCGCGGTGGCACCGCCTCGGAACGTCAGACGCTAGCGGTCGAGCAGACCTTCAAGGGCGTCGCGGTCGAGCAGTCCCTCAAAGCCTTCACCGTCGAGCAGACCCCGGTCTTCCAACAGACCCTCGAGGGCGTCGCGGTTCTCCGCGCTACCCAGCTCCCTCAACAGCTCCTCGGCGCTGAGGTCGCCTTCCAACAGCTCCTGCAGTGGGTTGGACTCAGGCTCGTCCGGGGCACTGCCGTCCGCCGGGGCCGCGGCGCTGGCGGCGGCGGCAAGCTCGGTCTCGAGCCGCTCCACGTCGGCGCGCAGCCGCTGTGTGGTCTGGTTGGTTCGCACGACCATGGTGGCCAAAACGAGCACGACCACGCCGATCACCGCGAACCCTGCCTTGACCGCCTGCTCCGACACGTCAATCCCTTCGCCGAGGTGCAACCTTATCGGGACCCGTTCAGGTGTTTCGCTCCCAGACGATGCGCAGTCCCTTGAGCGTGAGCCAGGGATCGTGGTGGTCGATGCGGCGGCAGGCGTCGACCACGGCGGGCGCCAGCCCACCGGTCGCGACCACGACCGGCGGTGCGTCCAACTCGGCGGCGAGCTGCTCGACCACCCGGTCCACACCGCCGGCAAAGCCGTACACCGCCCCGGACTGCAGCGCCTCGACGGTGCTGCGCCCGATCGCGTGGCGCGGCGCCGTGAGCTCGACGGTGCGCAGCTGCGCTCCCTTGGCGGTGAGCGCATCGATCGAGATCTGCACGCCGGGGGCGATCGCCCCGCCGATGAAGGCCCCCCCGGCGTCGTAGACGTCGAAGTTCGTGCCGGTGCCGAAGTCCACGACGATCCCTGGACCGCCGTACTGATGGTGTGCCGCGATGGCGTTGACGAGCCGATCGGCACCCACCTCGCGCGGGTCCTCCATCCTGATGGAGATGCCGGTGCGAGTGCCCGGCGCCACGATCACCGGCGGGAAGTGGAAGTACCTCTGGGTCATCTCCCGCAACCGCGCCGTGACCACTGGCACCACCGACGAGATGACGACCCCGTGGACGTTGCGGCTGAACGACAGGTTCTCGAAGCTCATCAGCCCCTGGAACAACAGCGCCAGCTCATCGGCCGTGCGGCTGGCGTCACTGGAGATGCGCCACTGCTGCGCCAGCTCGTCGCCGTTGAAGACCCCGATGACCGTCAACGAGTTGCCGACGTCCACGGCCAGCAGCATCAGGCCACCTCCTCGAAGTCCAGCCCGATGTCCAGTGCTTGCACCGAGTGGGTCAGCGCACCGACGGCGACGGCGTCCACGCCGGTCTCGGCGATGGCTCGCACGGTCTGCAGGGTCACGCCGCCGGACGCCTCGGTGAACACGCCCCGCGGACGGCAGCGGTCGACGGCGGCGCGCAAGTCCGGCAGCCCGAAGTTGTCAAGCAGCACGGATCTCACGCCGGCTTGCAGGGCGGCATTGAGTTCGTCGAGGTCATCGACCTCGACCTGAACCTCAAGGTCGCCGGCGGCGGCCAGCGCCGCGGCGGTGGCGGGTGCCACCCCGCCAGCGGCCACGACATGGTTGTCTTTGACCAGTAACCCGTCGTACAGGCCCATGCGGTGGTTGGCGGCACCGCCGGCCACCGCGGCCGCCTTCTGCAACGCCCGCAGTCCTGGCAGCGTCTTGCGGGTGTCGCGAACGGTGCAGCCGGTGCCGGCCACCGCCTCGCAGTAGCGGGCGGCCGCGGTGGCCACGCCGGACAGGTGGGTCAGAAAGTTGAGCGCCGTGCGCTCGGCGATCAGCAGCGCCCGCGTCGGTCCGGCGACGGTGGCCAGGCACTCACCCGCTCGCACCCGGGCCCCGTCGTCCACCGAGGCGATGCAGATCAGCGACGAATCGACCTCGGCGCACACCGCGGCCATCACCCCGAGGCCGGCGGCGACGCCAGCCTCCCGAGCGACGAAGCTGGCGCTGGCGGTGGCGCCGGCGGGCACGGTCGCGGCCGTCGTGACGTCGCCGCGACCGTCGAGGTCCTCGGCCAGCGCCAGTCGGATGAGCTCGATCACCGCGACATCATCCTGTGTCCGACCGCTTGGCTGCATGAGGCCATGTTCTCAGGCCCCCGTGTCCGGGCCGACCGCCGGCAGGCGGGCGTTGTCGATGAGCCGGGTCGACCCGACCCGGGCGCCGAGCAACGCCTGCGCCGGGCCGCTGTGAACGCCGTGGAGTGGGTCCAGGGTGTCGGGATCGGCAATCTCGGCGTAGTCCAACTCGACGCCGGGGGCCGCGGCGAGTGCCTCGACGAGTCGTGCCCGGGCGGCATCGGCGTCACCGTCCCACGAGGCGACGGCGGCCGACAGCGCCGCCGACAGCGCCAAGGCTCGCTGGCGTTCCTGTGTTGACAGGTTGGCGTTGCGCGACGACAGGGCCAACCCGTCAGAATCCCGAACGAAGTCGCACTCGACGATGCGCACGGGTTGGTCGAGGTCGCGCACCATCGTCTGCACCACCAGCAGCTGCTGGAAGTCCTTGCGGCTGAAATAGGCGGTGTCGGGCTGCACGACGTTGAACAGCTTGGTGACGATGGTGGTCACCCCGTCGAAGTGGCCGGGTCGGCTGGCCCCCTCCAACCGTTCGGTGAGGCCGGCGACATGCACCGTCGTGCGCCGCTGCGGGGGCGAAAACTCGGCGGCCCCTGGGACGAACACCACGTCGACGCCCAACGGCTCCAGCAGCCCGAGGTCGCGGTCGAGGTCGCGCGGATACGCGGTGAGGTCCTCGGCCGGCCCGAACTGCAGCGGGTTGACGAAGATGCTGACGGCGACCAGCGCGCTGTGCTCGCGAGCCTGGCGGACCAGCGAGAGATGGCCTTCGTGCAGGGCACCCATGGTCGGGAACAGTGCCAGTGGTGACCGGACGGCGCCGCGCCGCCACCGGCGCATCGCATCGACAGTCCGCGCCACGTCCACGGCTCAGGCGTCCAGGACCGCTGCCACGGCGGCTGCCGCATCGTTGTCCAGACCGGCCCGGCGGGCATGACGCAGCGCCAGTCGCGACAGGGCCAGGTAGGCCTCGACGGCCTCGGGCAGAACAGTGCGCAGCTCGTCGAGCTGGCGGGCGACCGTGCCGGCGTCCCCACGGCGGACCGGGCCGGTCAGCGCCGCCGCGCCGCTGCTGGCGGCGTTGGACGCGGAGGTCGTGACCAGGGGTCCCAGGAACTGACTGGGGTCGGTCACCCCGGCGCCGAGCAACAGGTCGCGCGCGAGGGTCACCACCGTGGCCGTGGCGTTGCTGCCAACGGTCAACCCGGCGTGGTAGAGGGTTCGCGAGCCTGCGTCCACGGTGACCGGACGCCCGCGAAGGTCCGTGACGAGCACCCGCGCCCAGCCGAGGTCGCCCTCGTCGGCGGTCACCGCCCAGGACGTTCCCGGCAGTGCGGCCAGCCCGGTGTCGGGGTCGGGGAAGGTCTGCGCGGGGTGGCAGGCAGCGACCGCGGCACCGGCCAGGCGTACCGGCTCCAGCACATCAACGCCGTAGCCGCCCGAGGTGTGCACCCAGCGGCTGCCCTCAACGACCGCATCGGCTGCCGCCACCCCGCGCACGACCCCGGCAAGCGCGTCATCGCCGACGCAGACCACCACCAGCTCGGCGTCTCGCGACGCGTCGGCTGCGGTCATGGAACGCGCGGACGGCAGGCGGCGAACGAAGTCGTCGCTGCGCTGTGGCGAGCGTCCAGCCACCGCCACGATGCGGTAGCCGGCGCGGTCCAGCGCCATCGCCAGGGCCGTACCGACCCTGCCAGGGCCGATGACCGCTACGCGCCTCATACCGGCGCCCGCGAGGGCATCTGCACCTGCGTGCCAACCATCGTCACGCCCTCGATAGGCGCGAGCTTGGCCAGGGCCGCCGGCAACGAGCGGCCGTTCGGCAGGATCTGGCCCGGCGCGACCTCGATCAGCGGGATCAGGGCGAACGCACGCTCGGTCAGCCGGGGATGGGGAATCTGCAGGTGACGGCGGCGCACCGTGCGATCGTCGTACAGCAGGATGTCGACATCGATGGTGCGCGGACCCCAGCGAACGGTCCGCACGCGCCCCAGCTTCATTTCGACCGACTGACAGGCCCGCAGCAGCCGGCGCGGCGCATGACGGGTCGCCACGCGCACCACGAGGTTGAGGAACGGCTCTTGCGGCGGCCCGCCTACCGGCTCGGTCTCGTAGACGCTGGAGACCGCGTCGACGCGGATGCGCCGGTCGGCGTCCAACGCGTCCACGGCGCCCTGCAGGTGGTCGAGGCGGTCCTCGACGTTGCTGCCCAAACCAAGGAAGGCGAAGCGCTCACGCCACATCGCCAGCAGGTTAGACGCCGCGGCCCGCCTGGCCCTTTTCCAGCGGCGTGCGGTGTGGTCTTGGTGGCGGCGTCAGGGCTGCGCGCGCCGGGTGACCACAACGGCGACTTCGTCGAGGTCGACCGGCAGGGCTGCCTGCGGCTTGGCCACGCGCACCTCGGCCGCCTGCACTCCGGGTGCCGTCAGGGCCAGATCGGCGAGATGGCCGGCCAGCGCCTCGATCAGATCGAAGCGGGTCTCGGTGGCGGCCGTTGCCAGCCGCTGGGCCAGCGCGCCGTAGTCCACCGTGTCGATCAGGGCGTCGCTGCGAGAGGGCAGCATCAGGTCGCGATACAGCGTCACGTCGATGACAAAGGTCTGGCCGTCGCGCCGCTCAGCCGCGTCGACACCGTGGTGGGCGTGCACGCGCAGGCCGCGGATCTCGATGCGGTCCATGGCCTCCGCAGCATAAGCGCCGCCCGCCCCGATCCCGGTTGCCCTGGCCGGAGTCAGGCGATCGGGGCTCCGGGTTCCACGCCCTCGGGCAGCTCCAGCAACCGCACCGTGCCATCCGGATCCAGGGCGCCGAGGATCAGGAACTCGCTGGTGAACCCCGCGATGCGCTTGCGTCCGAGGTTGATTGCGCCGACGACCATGCGGCCGAGCAGCTGCTCACGGGAATAGTTGGTGACCTGCGCGCTGGTGCGCAGCGTGCCGACGACAGGCCCGAAGTTCACCGCCAGCTTCCAGGCAGGCTTGCGCGCCTGGGGAAAGTCCTCCACCTCAATGACGACTCCCGAGCGCATGTCCACCGCGAAGAACCCGTCGGCCCCGACGTCGTCCTTGCGGGCCAGCTGCTCAGGCGCGTACGGGTGCGTCGGAGTGTCATACCGATCACTGAACACATGGCCTCCTGTGATGGCGTTGGCGCTATCTTAGAGGCATGCGTCCGGCGACGGCACTCCGGCAGGCCAGGCGGCGCGCGGGCCTGTCCCAGCGCCAATTGGCGCGGCATGCTGGTGTACCGCAGTCCACCATCGGACGGATCGAGGCCGGAGTGGCCGATCCGAAGGTGAGCACGTTGGACCTGCTTCTGCGTGCGTGCGGTGATGAGTTGGCTGCCGTGGCCCAGCGCGGTATCGGCGTGGACCGCAGCCTCATCCGTCGCCGTCTCACCCTCACGCCGAGACAGCGGCTGGAGAAGGGTGCCGCGGATGCCGACGCGATCGGCCGAGCACGTCGTGCGCAACCGGTGCGGCGGTGAGTACAGATTTTCTCGAGTCCCTCCGGGCACTCATCGAGCAGGACGTGCGGTTCGTGCTGATCGGCGGCGTGGCCGCTAACGCCCTTGGCTCGCCTTCGGTCACCAGCGACCTGGACATCTGCTACGACCGCTCCGATGCCAACGTGGAGAAGCTCACGGCCGCTCTCATCGACTTGGAGGCCAGGCTTCGGGGACCAGGCGTTCCCGACGATGTGCCGTTCCAGTCGCATCAGCAAACCTTGCTCGCCGGCGATCGCTTTACCTTCGCCACGCGCTTCGGCGATCTCGACGTGCTGGCAACGCCATCAGGAACTCGGGGTTTTCCGCAGTTGAGGGCAAACGCCACGCTGATGGACTTCGGAAAAGGACTCCAGGTGTGGGTCTGCTCTCTGGAGGACTTGATGAGGATGAAGGCGGCGGCTGGTAGGCCGAAGGACCGGATCGAGCTGGAGGTGCTCGGAGCACTCCGCGAAGAGCTTGACGACCGCGAGTGACGTCCTCTGGGCGACGCGCGTCAGCTCAGGTGGCGCAGCACCGGTGAGGCGTGGTGGGCGGTCATGTACCAGGCGCCGTCGCGCCACACGAACACGTTGGTGGCGACCGCACGCCCCCCACCGAGCCCGGCGCCGCCGTCAGCCCCCGACAGCACGTTCTCGGTGCAGGTGACCACGCCCGCCGCACCCATCACGCGGGCTGTTGTGTCAGTCACGATGAACTGCGGGTAGTCGGTGGCGGCGAAGATCGCTGCCCACGACCGCCGCACCGGTCCCCAGCCGACGATGAGCTCGCTGCCCGGGTGCACGCAGAAGGCGTCGTCGCCGTGGTCCCACAACGCCGCCATGGCGTCAAAGTCCAGGGCCTCGAAACACTCGTAGAAGGCAGCGTTGGCGGCCTGTAGACAGGTCGCGTCGCCCGTCACGGCAACGCCGCGTCCACCGGTTGGCCGTTGGGACGGCGCGCGCCCGGCCAGTCCTGACCCCCGCCGCCGATCGCTCGGGCGGTGCGGGCCACGCGCATCGTCTCGGCCACGTCGTGCACCCGCAGCACCGCCGCCCCGGCGTGCACGCCCAGCGCCGCGCAGGCCAGGCTGCCTTCGAGGCGCTGGCCGGCGTCGGCCCCATCCAACAGGGCGCCGAGGAAGCTCTTGCGTGACGCACCGAGCAACACCGGGCGGCCGAGCCCTCGGAACTGTCGCAGTGCGGCCAGCAGCGCGAAGTTCTGCTCGGCGGTCTTGGCGAAACCGATGCCGGGATCGATCATCACCCGTTCCAGCGCGATGCCCGCCGTTTCGCAGCGCGCCAGCCCCTCGGAGAGGAACTCGTACACCTCGGCGACCACGTTGTCGTAGTCGGTTTGCTGTTGCATGTCGCGAGGCGTGCCGCGGCTGTGCATCAGCACGTAGCCGGCCTCCCGTTCGGCCACCACCGCCAGGAGCGCCGCATCCCCCCCGCCGGAGACGTCGTTGACGATCTCGGCTCCGGCGTCGATGGCCGCCGCCGCGACCTCGGGCTTGACGGTGTCGATGCTGACCAAAAAGCCCTGGGCGGCCAGCGCCGTCACGACCGGCACCACCCGTTGTAGCTCCTCGTCGGTGGACACCGGCTCGGCACCTGGCCGCGTGGACTCGCCGCCCACGTCGAGCAGGTCGGCTCCGTCGGCTGCCAGCCGCAGTCCCGCGTCCACCGCCGCATGAGGATGGGCGTCGGGATACAGCACCCCCCCATCGGAGAAGGAGTCCGGTGTGACGTTGACGACGCCCATGATCAATGGACGCACGTCCGTGGCGAGGTCGCCGTTGCGCAGCGCCAAGGGCCTGGGCGGTGCCGCCCACGCGGCGATGACGTCGCGCAGTTGGAGCTCCATCCGGCTGGCCTGGTCGGCGCCAAAGGCGCGGCCAACGGCGCGGGCCAAGGCCTGGACCGTGGTGGTCGCATGCAGGCGCTGGCCCACCTGCTGCACCACCGCCCCCGACGACGCCCAGGCGGTGCGCAGGCGGGCCGGTTCGCGCAACCTGCTGACGGTCAGGCGCACCTGGGCGTCGGACCCCATCCCGGCCAGTTCCACCCGCACGATCGGGGCCTGCATGGTCACAGCCCCGTGACTCGGTGGCCCATGGCCAGGGCCATGGACTCGGCACGGGTGCGCGGGTCGGTGCGCATGCGCCCGCGCACGGCGCTGGTGATGGTCATCGCCCCGGGCTTGCGCACACCGCGCATGGTCATGCAGTAGTGCTCGGCTTCGATGATCACCAGCACGCCCCGCGGCGAGAGCGCCTTTTCCAGCGTGTCGGCGACGGTCGCCGTAATCCGCTCCTGCAAGCCCGGACGCTTGGCGACGATGTCGACGAGGCGGGCGAGCTTGCTGAGGCCGGTCACCTGACCGGCCGCGTTGGGCAGGTAGCCGACGTGCGCCCGTCCTACGAACGGAATCAAGTGGTGCTCACAGGTCGAGGCGAAGGGGATGTCGCGGACCAGCACGATCTCGTCATGGCCCTCCTCGAAGACCACGTCGAGAACCTCCGCCGGATCGACTAGCAGGCCCGCAAAGATCTCGTCGTACATCCGCGCCACACGGGCGGGCGTGCCAGCGAGGTTGGCAGCGTCAGGGTCCAGCCCAAGGCCCTCCAAGGTCAGACGGACCCCTGCGGTGATCTTGTCGTGATCGAACGTGCCCGTCAACTGTCTCCCGTGGCCGGACCCGCTGTCGACGGCGGCGGCCCGCTGGCCGGTGCGACCGCCCCCGGGCGCAGGCGGCGAAGCTGCCCCACGACCGTGCGTCCGCGGCTGATGAGGTCGCCGTCGCCCAAGGCCCCGCTGCCGTTCATCAACGGCTGGATCTTGCGCGAGGGTCGGGCGGTGACCCGGCCGAGCAGCTCGGCGAGCTCCTCCTTCTCGACCGTCTCGCGCTCCATGAGCTTGTCCGCCAGCTCTTCGAGCACATGCCGGTTGGCGACGAGCACTTCCAACGCCTCGTCGTGTGCCTCGTCGATGAGCGCACGGATCTCCCGGTCGATCTCGATGGCGACCTCACCCGAGTAGTCGGGCTGGTGGCCGAAGTCGCGGCCGAGGAACGGCTGGGAGTCCTTCTGCCCGAAGGTCATCGGGCCTAGCTTCGCGCTCATGCCGTACTGGGTGACCATGTCCTTGGCCGTCGCCGTCGCCCGGGAGATGTCGTCGGAAGCTCCGGTGGTGAAGTCGCCGATGGTCAGCTCCTCGGCCACGCGGCCACCCAGCATCATCGCCAGCTGGTCGATGAGCTCCCCACGGCTGACCAGGTACTTGTCCTCCGTCGGCAGGGTCAGCGTCCACCCAAGCGCACGGCCGCGGGGGATGATCGACACCTTGTGCACCGGGTCGGCGTGCGGCAGTGCGTGGCCCACGATGGTGTGGCCACCCTCGTGGTAGGCGATCACGCGCTTCTCGATCTCACCCATGAGGCGGGTCTTGCGCTCCGGTCCGGCGATGACCCGGTCGATGGCGTCCTCGAGGGCCGCCATCTCGATCTCCTTCATCTCGCGCCGGGCCGACAGCAGCGCCGCCTCATTGATGAGGTTGGCCAGATCCGCGCCGGTGAACCCGGGAGTGCGGCGGCCGATGACGTCAAGGTCGGCATCGCGGGCCAGCGGCTTGCCGCGCGCGTGCACCTTGAGGATGGCCTGGCGGCCGATCAGGTCGGGGCGGTCCACCACGATCTGGCGGTCGAAGCGGCCGGGCCGTAGCAGCGCCGGGTCGAGGATGTCCGGGCGGTTGGTGGCCGCGATCAGGATGACACCGGTCTTGATGTCGAAGCCGTCCATCTCGACCAGCAGTTGGTTGAGGGTCTGCTCGCGCTCGTCGTGCCCGCCGCCCATGCCGGCACCACGGTGACGCCCAACGGCGTCGATCTCGTCCATGAAGATGATGGCGGGGGCGTTGGCCTTGGCCTGCTCGAACAGGTCGCGCACCCGGCTGGCGCCGACACCGACGAACATCTCCACGAAGTCGGACCCGGAGATCGAGAAGAAGGGCACACCCGCTTCGCCGGCTACGGCCCGAGCCAGCAGCGTCTTGCCGGTGCCAGGGGGGCCGAACAGCAGGGCGCCCTTGGGAATCTTGGCCCCCATCGCCTGGAACTTGGCGGGGTTCTCCAAAAAGTCCTTGATCTCCCGCAGCTCCTCGACCGCCTCGTCGGCGCCGGCCACGTCGCTGAAGGTGACCTTGGGCGCGTCCTTGCTGATCACCTTGGCCTTGGACTTGCCGAACGACATCACCCGGTTGCCGCCGCCCTGCATCTGGCTCATCAGGAAGAAGAACAGCCCGATCACGAAGATGAACGGCAGCAGCGAGCCCAGCAGGCCAACCAGCAGGTTGGTCGGTTGCGGGTCGACCGCCTGCTCGTCAAGGGCCCCGCCCTCGGCCCGGGCGGCCGTCAGGGTCGACGACAGCTCGTCGGCGTTCAGATCAGGGTTGTAGGCGACGATGTAGGGGTCGCCGTTGGTCAGCTCTCCCTCCACCCGCCCGTCGCGCCGCAGGTCGGTCGCGGTGCGGACCTCGTCGTCTTCCAGCAGCTGCAGGTACTCGCTATAGACGATCTCCTCGGGGCCGTTGGCGGCGTTGAACTGGGACAGCAGCGCAAACGACAGCAGCAGGAACAAGGTGATCCACAGAAACGGAGTCCGCAGCAGACGCTGCACGTTCATGTCAGGAGCACCTCGCCTCGGGACTCAACCGCGCCCCGCGCGGCCGGCCCGCCAAGGGGTCGTATCCGCGAATCCTACCATCGCCCTACCCGGGCTCCCGAGGTCGGTCCACAGCCGCCTAGGAGCGGTAGACCTCCTCGCGGAGCGTGCCGACGTAGGGCAGGTTGCGGTAGTTCTCGGCGTAATCGAGTCCGTAGCCGACGACGAACACGTTGGGTACGGCGAACCCGTGGTAGCGGATCGGGATCTCGACGCGTGCCTGGTCGGGCTTGGACAGCAGGGTCATGATCTCCAACGACGCTGGCTGGCGGGCGCGCAGGTTGCGCAGCAGGTAGTTCAGGGTCAGCCCGGAGTCGACGATGTCCTCCACGACCAGGACGTCGCGTCCGGCGATGTTGATGTCGAGGTCCTTGAGGATGCGCACCACGCCCGAGGTCTGCGTCGCCGAGCCATAGGACGACACCGCCATGAAGTCGAACTCCAGCGGCACGGTCAGGTAGCGGGCCATGTCCGCCATGACGATGAAGGCGCCCTTGAGGACGCCGACGAGCAGCACCTTGCGTCCCGCGTAGTCGCGGTCGATCTCGGCCGATAGCTCCCGCAGCCGCTGCTGGATCGCCTCGGCGGGAATCAGCACCTGCTCGATGTCCTCGTGCTTGCGGTCCACGGCCGAAGCCCCTCATGCG